>JAFPXW010000201.1 GCA_017394565.1 Oscillospiraceae bacterium
AGGCTGACGCAGGATGTGCTGATTCTTGGCGCGAGTGCGGATCAATTTATTGATTACCACAAGGTCAGCCAGGAGATCGACGCCATGGTGAATGTCCGCTCGCTGACGTTCCGGCTGTTCACCGAGCAGGAAGCCGCAGCCAATCATTGTCAGGTCGGGAATGCAAAGCTGGCGCTTGACACGATCATGCAGTGGATCACAGAGACGAACCGGAAAAATGCAGTTTTATCATCCCAGTGTGTAAGCTATAGCTAACTTGTAAACAGCGGCGATGCTACTGCAAAAACGAGACTGCGATGCATTATGCCTTGACAAGCCGCAATGAATATGATACAATCATAAAGCGACCGTAATTTAAATTTTGGTCGCTTTATTTTGTCGAATGGTATGATGGGAGGAAACGATGTCACCAAAGCTATTTTCCATTGCCGAAAAAGAGCAGCTGAAGGAGCGAATGTTCCACGCAGGGCTGGAGCTTTTGAAGACATATGGCATGACACATATGTCTGTTGAGAAGATCACAGCTGCTGCCGGGATCGGCAAGAGTACGTTTTACAATTTCTTCTTGACAAAGGAGGATTTTGTTTTGCAGCTGATCGAGTTTAACCGCACCCGATTCTGGAGTACCGTCTCGGAGTTGCTGGGGGAACGCGAGCGGCTGACGATACCCGAGAGTCAGCGTCTGCTAATCGAGATCATCAACAATCCTGACAGCGTCTATCAATATCTCACGCCGGAGGATGAGAAGAAACTTGCGGCAGCAAATCCGGACAAGCCTGCGGCGGACATTGACGAAGAAACGGAAACGCTCCGGCGGCTGTTTGCTGTCTTTGAGAATGTGCGTGAGGACGTGGACTATGCTGTGGTATCGAATCTATTGAAGATCCTGGCACTCACAGCCGAGAACCGTTCCATGCTGCACGAGCGCGGCTATCTGCGCACACAGGAAAAGCTGTTTGGACTGCTGTTTGAGACGATCTTCAGGGAGGCGCAAAATGGCTAAAAAAGAAACGAAAAAAGAGGGCATCGCAAGACTGATGGAGCTTGCGGGGACGAAAAAAGCTGGCCTGACCGCAGCTTGCACGCTGTCAGTGCTTTCAAGTGTGTGCAGGATCATTCCGTATTTTACGATCTACCGGGTGTTGCAGGAACTGATTCGCTGCTTTTCTTCCGGCGAGCCGTTTACATTTGCAAGTGTGAAATGGCTCGTGCTGCTGACAGCTGCCAGTGCAGTCCTGTATGGCGTTTTTGCCTATGCTTCTGCCATGCTTTCGCACGGGGCGGCGTTTGACATTCTCTATGAGCTGCGCATGAAGCTGATGGAGAAAATGGGACGCATCTCCTCCGGCTACTACACGTCCAATACGCAGGGCGCGGTCAAAAAGCTCCTGATGGAGGATGTTGAGCAGATCGAGGGATTCATTGCGCACAGTATGTGTGAGGTCTCAGCTGCAATTGCCACACCGCTGCTGACGATCGTGATCCTGTTCGCCGTGGATTGGAGACTGACGCTTGTTTCACTTCTGCCGATCATGTTCTCCTTCGTGATCCTGGCCATGGCACTGAAGAAGCCCGATGGTGCGCAGCTTCAGAAAAATATGGCGGATCGGAAAATGAAAATGGAGGGCACGATCATCGAGTATATTCACGGCATGAGCGTCATCAAGATCTTCGGTGGGACGAGGAATGCCTTCAAGCGTTACGAGACCGATATGAATGCATTCACAAGATCTGTACACGATACGGCGTATTACAACGCAAACGGAATGGGACTGTATTATGCATTCTTCGGCGCACAGGTGCTGTTTCTGCTCCCGGCGGCGATCCTGATGCTGAATCGTGCTGCTGATGCAGCGGAGGTCCTGCCGAAGATCCTGTTCTTCCTTGTGGTGTGCGCAGGATTGAAGGAGCCGCTTGAAAACATGATGAATGTTTCCATCGACAGTACAAAGATCAATGTCGGGATGAAGCGGATCGATGAGCTTCTCAGCGAGCCGGAAATCGAGCTTGCCGGTGAGGGAAAAATGATGACGAAGTTCGATATTGCGTTTGAAAATGTATCCTTCACCTACCCGGGCAGCGAGATGTATGCCTGCAAGGACGTAAGCTTTTGCTTAGCACAAGGCAGCTGCAATGCGCTGGTCGGCCCGTCCGGCGGCGGCAAATCCACGATCGCGCAATTGCTCCTGCATTTTTATGAACTGACCGAAGGAACGATCCGGATCGGCGGTGTGGACATCCGTGAGATTCCGCATTCTGAGCTGGTCAGACACATTGCCTATGTTTTTCAGGATTCGTTCCTGTTCCACGAAACGATCGAACAGAATATCCGCATGGGGAATAACAATGCCACGTTTGAGGAGGTCAGGGAAGCCGCTAAGGCTGCAAATATCGCGGAAATGATCGAGTCGCTGCCAGATGGATACCAGACCGTGATCTCTGACAGCACAGGGCTTTCCGGCGGTGAAAAGCAGCGCATCGCCATTGCAAGAGCCATGCTCAAGGATGCCCCCATCGTGATCCTGGACGAAGCAACTGCCTACGCAGATGCTGAAAACGAGTCCAGGATTCAGGAAGCCTTCTCCAGGCTGTCAAGGGGCAAAACGGTCATTATGATCGCACACAGACTGAAAACGATCCAGAATGCGGACAACATTCTGGTGATCAGAGAGGGAAAGCTGGAGGCTTCGGGAACGCACGAGGCTTTACTGGAAACCTGCCAGCTCTACCGTGATATGGTGAGCGCGAATGAACGGCGGGATCACTGGACGATGCGGAAGGGAGGCACGGCAACATGAAACACGAAAGGCTCAAAAAATGGTGGGATATCATCACCTACGGGGAAAGCAGACGATATACCAGATTCCTTGTCTGGCTGCTGTTTGACAGCTTTGTTGCGTCGATCCCATCGAGCGTGCTGATGGTCGCTGTCTACCTTCTGCTGGCACCGGTTCTGGACAGCACAAAGGCCTATGCGCAAAAGCCCTTCTGGATCCTGGTCGGGATCCTGCTCGTGCAGACAGCGGCGTATGCACTTGTCCGACGAAAGTCCTATCTGGACATCTGTGTAGGTCATGTTTCTGCCCAGCAGGCTGAGAAATTACGCCTTGGCGACAAGCTGAAATCCCTTCCCATGGGCTATTTTGCCACGCATGATGCAGGGGAGCTGTCGACATTGATGATGCGCAATTACGAGGAGATCGAAAACCTGTCGTCGAGTGTTGTCGCGAATGCCGCAGTCATCCTGATCCGCCTTTTGATCGCACTGATCGTGCTGAGCCTGTTCAATGTGAAAATGACGCTCGCCATGTTTATCGTGATTCCGCTGGCGATCCCGTTTGCGGTCATCAGCTACAAGCGCGTGGCGGATACGAGTGCGGAGCTGATCGCGATCCAGCAGCAGACAGCTGCAAATGTGATCGAATATACGGGCGGCATTACCACACTGCAGGCCTACAACCGTACCGGTAGCACCTTCGCGGCTCTCAGGGATAGCTTTGGCAAACTGCGCGATGATTCCAAGCGTCAGGAGAAGGCTGGCGGTGCTGTTTCGATGTACGGAAGGGCGATCCTGTTTCTCGGCATTTCCATCGTGATGGGCGTCGGGGCAGTACTCCTTGCCAATGGCGAGATCACGCCGTTTTTCTACATCATGTGCCTGCTTGCGGCGCTGCAGGTCTATGAACCGATCATGCAGCTGTTTGTATTGGTGATCAGCATGGCAAGGCTGAATCAGTGCGTGGAGAAGCTTTCTGCATTGAAAGCAGAACAGGAGCTTGCGGTGACCGATCCGCCGAAAACGACGGAACACAGCGATATTGTCTTCCAGGATGTCCACTTTTCGTATGACGATCAGGACGAAGTCCTGAAGGGCATCAGCTTTACGATTCCTGAGCGAAAATTTGTGGCGTTGGTCGGACCTTCCGGTTCCGGAAAAACAACGATCGCACGCCTGCTTGCAAGATTCTGGGATATTCAGCAGGGGGAGATCCGCATCGGCGGTGTCCCGGTCACCAATATGACGCAGGAGCATCTGCTCTCAAAAATCAGCATGGTCTTTCAGGATGTGTACCTGTTCCGTGATACCATCGAGGATAACATCCGCATTGGTAAGCCTGAGGCAACACATGAGGAGATTGTCAAGGCGGCGAAGGCAGCTGCGTGCCATGAGTTCATCGTGTCCCTGCCGGACGGATACCAGACGATGGTCGGCGAAGGCGGCTCGACGCTGTCCGGCGGTGAGAAGCAGCGGATCTCGATCGCAAGGGCGATCCTCTCTGATGCGCCGATCGTTTTTCTGGATGAGGCAACGGCCAGCCTGGATCCCGAAAATGAGGTCCTGATCCAGCACGCAATTGATGAACTGGTGAAGAATAAGACCGTGCTGGTCATTGCGCATCGCCTGCAATCGGTGATGAATGCCGATGAGATCATCGTGCTGGATCACGGGAGGATCGCAGAGGAAGGCACACACGCGGAACTGCTCGCAAATGGCGGTAAATATGCGGCGCTGTGGCAGAATCAGGAAACGGCAGGAAGCTGGACGCTCTGACAAAACCGCCGACACTTCTAAGAACCTGTCCACATAGGGTGGCCATGCTAACAACTTTAGCGCTTGCCGCAAGGCATAGCAGGGTGCAGGGTGACTCCCCACGGGGTGGGGAGATGCTGAGCCACGCGA
>JAFPXW010000202.1 GCA_017394565.1 Oscillospiraceae bacterium
AATTAGGAATGAGGAATTAGGAATTGAAAGCCCTCGGCTATGGGAGATTCTCCCTTAGTCGGGGGTTTTGCCTTTTAAGTATACGATTTAAATCCGTCCGCGTCAGCGGACACATCCATTCCTCATTCCTCATTCCTCATTTCCCCATCGCTCCATTCCGCCAGTCGTTGTTAGCACAAACTAACAACCCTCCCCACCCCCGAAAACTCGATTTTATCTCTTTCGCCAAAATTCGGCATGGATCCATTCAGACACACAAAATTCCTTGACAGCGTATGCGCTCCTGTGCTATAATAAACTTGTAAGCACAATCTAACAAACCTACAGAAAGGCAGATCATCTATGACTCTCAAAGAGCTTGCCATCGGCAAAAGTGCCGTCATTACCGCAGTCGGCGGCGAGGGGGCGCTCAGGCAGCATTTCCTCGATATGGGCGTGATTCCGGGCACCGAGGTCACCCTCGTCAAGTACGCCCCCATGGGCGATCCCATGGAGATCCGGCTTCACGGCTACACCCTCACGCTCCGTTTAGCCGATGCTGACCAGATCACCGTCGAGCCGTGTGAAAACCATGCATCCACGCCGCCGGAACATACGCCCCGACGCACCGAACACCCCGGACTTGGCGAAGCCGGACGCTTCCACGCGAAGGACGACGGCGATCCCCTGCCGGACGATACCGTCCTGAAATTCGCCCTCGTCGGCAACCAGAATTCCGGCAAGACCACCCTCTTTAACCGCCTGACCGGCTCGAACCAGCACGTCGGCAATTTCCCCGGCGTCACCGTTGACCGCAAGGACGGCCCGATCAAGGGACACCCGAACACGCTCATCACCGATCTGCCGGGCATCTATTCCATGTCGCCGTACTCCAGCGAGGAGCTCGTGTCGCGCAGCTTCGTCCTCGACGAGAAGCCCCACGCGATCATCAACATCGTGGATGCCTCCAATATCGAGCGAAATCTGTACCTGACCATGCAGCTGATCGAAATGAATGTCCCGATGGTCGTCGCCCTCAATATGATGGACGAGGTCACCGCGAACGGCGGCTCGGTCGACATCAACACGATGGAGGAAATGCTCGGTGTCCCGGTCGTGCCGATCTCGGCGGCGAAGAATTCCGGTGTCGAGGAGCTGGTCACCCACGCCCTGCACGTCGCGCATTATCAGGAACGCCCGGTGCGGCAGGATTTCTGCGGCAAGACCGAAAACGGCGGTGCAGTTCACCGCTGCCTGCACAGCGTCACGCACCTGATCGAGGATCATGCGGAAGCTGCCAGACTCCCCGTGCGGTTCGCGGCATCGAAAGTCATCGAGGGCGACGCCCTCATCCTCGATGCCCTCGGACTTGACCAGAACGAGCGCGAAACCGTCGATCACATCACGCTCCAGCTGGAACGCGAGCGCGGACTCGACCGGAGCGCCGCCATTGCGGATATGCGCTTTGCCTACATCCAGCGTGTCTGCGCCGCCACCGTCCGGAAGCCCAGAGAGAGCCGCGAACACATCCGCAGCCAGAGGATCGACCGCATCCTGACCGGAAAATACACGGCGCTCCCGATGTTCATCCTCATCATGGCGGCGGTGTTCTTCCTGACGTTCAATGTCATCGGCGCCTTCCTGCAAGGCCTCCTCGAATCCGGCATCGACGCGCTGACGGGACTTGCGGACGAAGCCCTGACGCGCGTGGGCGCGAACGACGCCATCCACAGCCTGCTCATTGACGGTGTCTTTGCCGGTGTGGGAAGCGTGCTGTCGTTCCTGCCGATCATCGTGACGCTGTTCTTCTTCCTGTCGCTCCTGGAGGACAGCGGCTATATCGCGCGTGTGGCGTTCTTTATGGACAAGCTGCTGCGAAAGATCGGGCTTTCCGGGCGTTCCATCGTGCCGCTGCTGATCGGCTTCGGCTGCACGGTACCTGCCGTCATGGCAACGCGCACCATGCCCAGCGAACGCGACCGCAAGATGACCATTCTCCTCACGCCGTTCATGAGCTGCACCGCAAAGCTGCCGATCTACGCCTTTTTCGTGGATGCGTTCTTCCCGAAGCACGGCTGGCTCATCATGGTGGGGCTGTATCTGTTCGGCATCTTGACGGGCATTCTGGCGGCGCTTCTGTACCGCGGCACGCTGTTTCGCGGTGAAGCCGTCCCGTTCGTGATGGAATTGCCGAATTACCGCCTGCCTGCGCCCAAAAACGTATTCCAGCTGCTCTGGGAGAAAGCCAAGGACTTCCTGCAAAGAGCGTTCTCGGTCATCCTGATCGCGACCATCGTGGTCTGGTTCCTGAACAGCTTCGATTTCAGCCTGCATCTGGTGGAGGATCCGGAACACAGCATCCTGGCGTTCCTGTCGGGCTGGCTTGCGATCTTCCTCAAGCCCATCGGACTGGGCGACTGGCGCATCGCGACCTCGCTGATCGGCGGCTTCATGGCGAAGGAAAGCGTGGTTTCCACCCTGGAGATCCTGTTCGCGGACGATGTGACGACTGCCCTGACC
>JAFPXW010000203.1 GCA_017394565.1 Oscillospiraceae bacterium
CGCCGCCAACCTCGGCAGTATGCTGACACCGATCGGAAATCCGCAGAATCTTTACCTTTATGAGAAATATGGGCTGACCGCAGGCGATTTCGTCCGGGTGATGCTGCCGACGGGAATTCTGGGACTTGTTTGTCTGCTGGCGGCGATGCTTCTGCTCCCGAACCGCGCCTGCACCGCGCCGGACAGGGAAGTCCCGCCGATCGACAAGAAACGCATGGGCGGATTCGGGGTACTGTTCCTGCTGTGTCTGCTGGCGGTTCTGCACGTTCTGCCGGTCGCAGCACTGCTGGCCGTTGCGGTGGTCATCGCAGTGCTATTTGACTGGAAGATCCTGACGAAAGTCGATTATGCACTTCTGGCGACATTTGTCTGCTTCTTTGTATTTGTTGGAAATATCGCGAGAATTCCCGCAGTCAGCGGATTTTTCTCGTCTGTATTGCAGGGCAGGGAACTGCTCGTTGCGGCACTCTTGTCGCAGGTCATCTCAAATGTTCCGGCGGCGATGATGCTGGCTGGCTTTACCGAAAACGGCAAGGCGCTGCTGCTGGGTGTGGACATCGGCGGCTTCGGCACGCTGATCGCATCACTGGCGAGCCTGATCTCGTTCCAGATCTACCGCAAGGCAGATGGCGCGAAAGCCGGGCGCTTTATGCTGGTATTTTCCGCGCTGAATTTTGCACTGCTGGCGATCCTGCTCATCGGTGCTTATCTGATCCCGACCACCTGACGAAAGGATATCAAAATGACACAGTACTACGATATTGGATTGAATTTATTCTGCAAGCAATTCCGCGATCCGGAGCAGATCATCCGCAATGCGGAATCCGCCGGCGTGACCTGCATCCTGACAGGCTCGGATATGGACGAAAACCGCAAGGCGTCCAGGTTTTCGGATACCCATGCAGTCTACGCGACCTGCGGCATCCATCCGCACAACGCAGACAGCGCACGAAAAGGGGATTTTGACGAGATAGAGCAGATCCTCACGACGCATCCGCGTGTGAAGGCTGTCGGCGAATGTGGTCTGGATTTTGACCGGATGTTCTCGACGAAGGAAAACCAGATCCGCTGTCTGGAAAAGCACATCGTCCTTGCCGAAAAGCTTGGAATGCCGATGTTCCTGCACGAGAGGAGTGCTTCTGCCGAATTTGCAAAGCGTTTCCGCGGTCACGAGGATGTCTGCAAGCGTTCCGTCGTGCATTGCTTCACGGGAACTCGTGCGGAGCTTGAAACGTATCTGGAGATGGGCTTCTCCATCGGCATTACCGGCTGGATCTGTGACGACCGCCGTGCGCAGGATCTTCGCGATGCAGTCAAAATCCTGCCGCTGGACAGGGTGCTGCTCGAAACAGATGCGCCGTACCTCACGCCGCGGAACGTCAAAGGCCTTGACCGGACGAATGTGCCGGAAAATATCCGCTATGTTGCGGAAACACTGGCAGGCTATATGAATGTTTCGCTCGATGCACTGCAAACCGCAGCGCGTGCAAATACCGAGCGCGTTTTCCGGATCGGGGGCGAGAACGCATGAAATTCACCATCCTTGAGATTTACGAAGAAGACCACGGCTGCGAGGGTTTGATGCCAAATGAGGAACTCATGGACATGGTGTTCGTCCGTGATCCCGACGGCAGGGAACGCTGGCTGCGGATCCCTGACCGGATCGGACAGGAACTCGATGTCGGGCAGGAATTCGAGTGGGACGCATAAAATATATGAATAAAAAGCCAAGCGGCTTCTGTGCATTTCGTACAGAAGCCGCTTGCGTTATAGGAGGTAGGGACAATCAAAGAGGATAGATCCTTGCGATGATCTTGCCGCGGTAGCGGACGCAGACCTTCAGCAAGCCGTTGCTGATCTCTGCCGTGAGGATCTCGCCTTCGTCACGCAGACGCATCATGCGTGCGAGGATCTTGGTCTGATTTTCGGCATAATCCGCTGCATTGTCCGATGTGAACAGAACACCGCCGCAGAGTGCATTGATCTCCGCAAGGCAGATGCGCTGATCTTCCGTCATGGAATTCTGGTCGGTGCGCAGGAGGAAGACATCCGGATCGTTCAGGAAGGCTCTGCCGTTCAGTTGACGGCGGAACATGGAATCGAGAACCGTGCTGCGTGTGCTGACACGTTCGCGATGGATCAGGCGCATATGCGGCTTGTCGTCCCAGTCGAGGGAAACATCGCAGCCGATGCGGCAGTAGTCCACACGCCCGAACGCAGACGCCAGCGGAACACCGCAGCCGAGAATGAATGCATCTCCGGCGATCTCACGCAGGAATTTCATACCGTCCGCCATGACCTGACCGCGTGTTTTGTCGCGGCGGGGTTCGATGCAGGCGGCATACAGAAAATCAAGCTTCAGCAGGCCGTAGCCCCAGTCCTGCGTCACGGTGCGAAATACCTCGCGCAGGTATTCACGGACTTCCTTGTTGTAAATGTCAAGCGCATAGAAGCCCGACCAGTTCGATCCGCCCTTGACGTAATTTCCGGCACAGTCGGTCAGAAGCCAGTCCTTGTGCTTCTGGAAGATTTCCGATGTTTCCTCGCAGACGAACGGCGCCATCCAGAGACCGGGTGTCATGCCGGCTTCCCGGATCGCAGCGGCAGGTGCAGCCATACCATTCGGGAATTTACCTGCATCGATCGAAAGCCAGTCGCCGACCGCCGTCTGATAGCCGTCGTCGATCTGGAACACATCCGCCTTATATTTCTGCGTCAGCAATCCGGACAGATCCTCGCGGATGATGTCCTCGCTGATGTTCTGGTAGTGCCGATACCAGCTCGTATAGCCGAAGATGGGCTTTGCCTCCGGACGGAGTTTTACCTCCAGAAGCTCAAAGTAGCGGTC
This sequence comes from Oscillospiraceae bacterium, assembly GCA_017394565.1. Lineage (GTDB taxonomy): Bacteria > Bacillota > Clostridia > Oscillospirales > Ruminococcaceae > UBA3855. The sequence continues at coordinate 2,849 of JAFPXW010000203.1, forward strand.
GAACACCGCCTTTTCAGGCCCTTCTGTGATGAGCAGCTTCAGTCCCTCATTTTCTCCGGTGAGATGCAGTCCCTTGCAGTCCTTCTCGACGATGAATTCACCGTGTTCCGGATCCGTCCGCAGCAGCGTGAAGCCGTCATCCTCCGACAGGGAGCCGATGAACCGGAACTGCTTGCCATTGCGGATGTAACCGTAAGACCAGCCATGCAGCCTACCTTCGCGGACAGGATAATTCACAAAATTGTAGTCGCCGTACTGCGTGAAAGCATTTTTGCGGACGATGGGAGCAGGAATGTGTGCAAGACCGCGCATTTTATCATGGATAGTGTGTTCGTGCGCATCTGTCCAGCTCTGATAGCCGTTGAGGAAGATGCGGTCGTTGTCGCTGTAGTCATAAGCAAACACCGCGCGGAGATGGTCGATGCGGATCTCCCTTGCGGCATTCAGTTTCGCGGAGAAAATGTCATTCTCGCAGGAAACCTCCAGTGCCGCATCATCGGTGCGCACCGAACGGGTGGTGCTGACGGAGAAAGCCTCCCCGTCAGCGGTATAAGCAAATTGGATCGTTTTGAGTGTTAGCATGGATCAGTCCTCCTTTTCCGATGCAGAGATCTTGGTAATGACCTTGGTTTCGTTGTAGCGCAGGAACATGAATCCGCCCAGCAGACACAGCACTGTCGCAGAAAATGCAGTGATCCGGTAGCCGATGCCGTAGCCGGCAGTTCCCTTGACAGCGTCAGCGCCGATGGTGGCCATTCTGGTGAACAGCAGCAGCGCGAGAGACTGCCCGAGCTTCATTGCGAAGGTTCGCGCGGCATAGAACATACCCGAACGGCTCTGGCCGGTATCGGTCTTGTCAGCTTCCGAAATATCGGCAACAACAGCCTGCGGCAGGATACCGAGGATCGCCATTGGAATGGCAGCGAGAACGGCGATCAGGACGCCGTAAACGACACCATTGACCGGGAGCATCCCGGCGAATCCGGTGATCAGGAACGTCACCGCAAAGAACATGAATGCGAACGAAATGAGTTTCTTCTTGCCGAGTTTTTTTGCGAGCATATTGACCGGTGCGTAGCAAACGAGCGACATCACGGTCATGACCGCGAACAGCGGGAAGGTCATGGTGGCTTCGAGCCCCATCAGTACGGTGATGTAGTACGACAGCCCCGTCTGAAAGAGCGTCAGCGCCAGCCAGTACAGGATATCCGAAAGCACAAATGTCCGGAAGTCCTTGTTCTTGAAAGTGGACACCAGCGAACGGAACGCAGATTCATTGGTCGGTGTCGTGTCGGCGTAGGTATTTTCGTCAATGAGGAACGCCGGGATCAGCATACAGACGACCGCGACCGCAGCCAGGATGCCGATGGTCAGCCGATAGCTGCCGGCATAGCCCATCTGTTCCATGAAAATGCTTGCGATATTCGGCACGAGATAGGCAAATGCAGTGCCGAAGAAATATGTGACCGAAATGAAGGTGGACAGATTGATTCGTGATTCCTGCGTGCGTCCGAGTTCCGGGATGAGTGCGTTATAGGGCGTACAGTAGCACGTCATGCAAAGGTAGAACAGCATCGCCATCACAAACAGCATGACCACATTGCCGCCGCTGCCCGCCGGAAACGGCGACGTGAACAGCAGGACTGTCACGATGCCGAAGGGGATGGCAGCGAACCGCATGAACGGAATACGTCTGCCAAGCCGATGCTTTAAGCTGTCGGATTTGCCAGCGATCAGGGGATCAGTCACGGCATCAAAGACACGTCCGAATGCCGAGATCAGACCGAGGACGGTGAAGATCCCCAGCAGTGTGATCTGCGGAATGTACTGTACCTGTCCATGTGCCAATTCCTCCTGACTCGGCTGAAAGAAAAACACGAGCCAGTTGTTCACGATGCCGGACAGGATCGACCATCCGAGCTGTCCGATCGCAAAGATCCATAACACTTTATTGCTCGCGACTTTCTTTTCCATAGGATCACTTCTCCTTTCTCAGGAAGTACACCGCAGTTTCGATGAGAAGGGAAAGCTCAGAGACGGCGTTCGAGAAGTTATCCGAGGGCAGCAGTTCACCCTGCATCAGTTTCTTGGAAAGCTCCATCAGGGCGTGGGCATACGTCACATAGCAGAGCTGGAAATTGTCCATTTTCCGCACAGTGCCGTCCTCCAGACCAACCTGATAAGCCTTTTCAAAGAAAGGATAGAAATTGATGATGGACTTCTCGTAAACCTCCAGATCTTCCTTCGGGACGTTCTCGCGGACGAGAAAGAGGTCGAATTCGCCGAGGAGCTTCATGAAATCGCGGTGCGCATTGTAGAAAACAGGCGTCATGCGCATCAGATCACTCAGCTGCTTGATGCCGGTCTGATGCAGGAACACATCGGACTCGAAAACGCCGGAGAACATCTTGTTCATGTCGTTCCACAGATGCGTCATGGCAGCGATGGTGATGTTGGTCTTGGTACCGAAATAACGATAGAGCGTCGCTACGCCGATACCGGTTTCGTTTGCAATGTCGGTCATCTTGACCGCGTCGATCCCTTTCTCCAGAAAGAGCTTGGCGCTGACTGTCACCGCAGCCTCAAAGCGTCGGCTTTTCAGACTTTCCGGAGAGAATTCATAAGAATTTCTCATAGCCACTTGACAAACCTCCTATTTTATGTTACACTAAGAATAACGGAGATGATAGCTGATGTATCATCTGATAGCAAGTATACCATATTTCGTCAAAATTGTCAAGTGCTTTCCGTTTCTAAACTGTTAATTTTTTGGAAATTCTACAATTTTAATAGACCGCGCCGAACGGAAAGGGCAG
>JAFPXW010000204.1 GCA_017394565.1 Oscillospiraceae bacterium
AACCCCCTCCCCAGAGGGGAGGGGGCTATTTTTTTCTATTTTTAGGGGGCTGCGCCCCCTTTTACCCCCGTTTTTGCTGTAGTTTCCCCACCGCCATTTAAACAGAACGGATGTTTTGACTTTTTTGACATCCTTTAGTACCCCCAGGGGTACTTCTCGCTTTTTTTTGGTGTAATATTGAAAATATTTCTTTAAAATGTATCGAAATAGATCTCCTCGTCCTCGATCGAGAAGGCGACAGGATCGGTCTGATAATAGTTTCCGTAGATGTCGTTGATGCAGAACGAGTAGAGGTAATCGCCATCCGGCAGCGCTTCAAAATACAGCTCCGGATCATCGTCATATTCGTATTCTTCACCATAATAATAATAGGAATCATCAGAATTCAGATCATAGGCTGTATACAGCGGCGTGATGATGTCACCCGTCTGGAGCTGTGTCGTGATTCTGGAAGACGCACCGCTTTCGTCCTGACCGTTCCAGATGTCAACGATCGCTGCTTCCACATTTTCCTCATCGTAAGTGAAGCGGAGGTACGTTTCTTCACCATTGAGCAGGATCGGGGAAATGTAGAGATCATAGCCGTCACATTCTTCGTACAGATACGCCGCCAGATACTGTCCGTCGGGCAGGCAGAACCAGAATCCGTCGAAATTGTCTGCAAATACACCTTCCTCCCAGTCCTCATAAATCTCCCCGGTAAAGCCCAGCTCGATCATTTCTTCGGATGCTTCATCCATCAGATACACCGCTGCCTCCACATAATCGGTCTGATACAGGCTAACCTCAGAGAGCGAGAACCAATAGTTTCCATCCTCATCAAAGGCAGGCTCGTCAATAAAAGTGATATCCGAATCAGTCCCGGCAGTAAAATCATCCGCATAATCCCATTGGGGATCGAGGTTCAGAAGATAGCTCAGCGTTGCATTGTCCGATGCTTCATATGCATCGGCACTCCATTCATTGGAGAACAATTCGAGTACGGATGCATTGTTGTAATCGCTGATGCTGCCGGAATGGACAGCACCGTAAGCGATCTTATCCACCAGGCCCAGATAATAGGAACTCAGGCAGACATCCTTGAAAATGCTCAGCTCCTGTGAACCGTCCTGCACCTGCAGCGGATAGTAAATGGATAAGCCGCAGGAATCCGTGTGATCGGAACCCTTCACCTGATAGACGACCGCATCCGAAAGCGCCTGCATAGCCGTGTGAGCACTGCTGCATTTGCCGGTTCCGGCACCGATCAGACCGGCAAGGTCTACCATATTCGTATAGCCGGAGGCTCTGTTATTGCCGCCGAAATTATCCGCTGCGGAGATCTTTCTGGCAATCTCCGAGAAGTCCGCATCATGCTCTGTCATCTCGTACAATTCTTTCGCATAGGCATCGAATGATGTCAGAAGTGCATCCACCTTTCGCAGATCAACAACAGCCAAGGTAGCGCTGTTTTCTTCGCCGATCTCACGGCAGCCCTCATAGAAGCTGTCGCAGATCACCTTGCCGATCTCGCTGCCGTCACACTCCGGATGCTGTGCAAGATAATTGCCCATAGCTGTATAGTCCCAGCCATAGCCGGGCTCCAGTTCCTGAGAAGCGATCATGAAATCAGCGTGCGTGGCGAGAATCGCTGCTGCCTCCGCGGTAGACATCAGGCAGGCATCAAACCCGATGAAGGAAAACGGCTGTGTCATGTCATCGTACACACTGTAGAGTGCCGCATCCATTTCCTTGAGGAGCAGGGCATCATCCTCTGCCGTTTCGTCGTAGCAAACGCCGTTGATACTGCCGCTGCCGTGATTCCAGAGGATCAGCCCCATATTGGCAGCCGGATATTGTGCAACGCCCCATCTTAAAAACTCGGAAAGCGACTGACTTTCGCCCATACTGACCGCATTCTCCGACCATACCTCGGTCATTTCGCCGTCCTGAATGATCCATCTCTGCGCTGCATCCGGATGGATATTGTCGTAATACCAGTCATTCGCACCGCCAGTCTGCACGACAAACCGGATGTTTTCATTCGCAGAGGATGTCATCATTTCTTCTATATCCGTGGAGGCGAGATAATTGTCAGATTCCAGATTGGAGCCACACAGATAGACAAATACCGTCCATGTTCCAGGTTCACCCATAGGAACGTTTTGAGTACGCACGGACCGCTTAATGGAAAGAGAACCGCTTTGCTCTGCCGGTGTGACGACAGATTCCAGTGCTTTGTTTTCTTCCGGAACTGCAGCATTTTCTGCCACCGGCTCTGTCGCTGCACACGCTGAGCAGCTGCACATCAAGAGTATTGTGGTTAAAAATGCAGTGATTCTTTTGAATTTCATAGAAGGTCACCTCGCTGTTAAAGTTACTATTTCATTGTAGCATACAATCCTGAATTTGTACAGTACCCCTGAGGGTACTTTTGCTATTATATTTATTTTTTGTTACCGAATCTGTCCAAATGCTTCAACCTTTGCACGGACGGCGATCTGATTACTATTATTAACTCAGCAATAAAATATCAATAAACTCTATTTACAAACGAGAAAGAAAATGATATAATAGAAGTATGAACGACGAGAAGCGCACCGACTATATACTGCCCTCTATTGCAAAGCACAACACGTTGTGCTTTGCAATAATATTTCACATCAGAAAGGTCGTGGAATGGATGC
>JAFPXW010000205.1 GCA_017394565.1 Oscillospiraceae bacterium
CGCTGATCGTTCCTGTTGTCAGGATAAACCGGATCACATTTCTGGTTCTGCGCACGGACTTGCTCCGGACGAACCACGCGGTATAAATGGCGATCAGGGCGTTGACGCCCCCGAAATAAATCGCCGGATGGTTGAACCCGCTGCACACTGCATTGGTACAGATGGCGGTCATAATGCCCGGGAATAATCCGCCAAGCGCCGCGATGCTGATCGTGCCGACCGTATCCAGATAGATCGGCAGTCCCGTCCGGTACGCGATATAGGCAAGCAGCACATTCACCGCGATCCCGATCATGACAGAGACCGCACGCTGCTGGCTGCTGCGCCTGGATCTATGTATTGATTGTTTCATCCAATTGTCCTCCAAGAGCATTTATGCGATTTCTCTAAAAATAAGAGTAAGAATCATCTCGAAATTATACATATATATTATAACACGACTGCCACTGTGAATTATGACAGATAGAAAGATTTCAGATATACTTACTGTAAATTTTTTGTGAACATTCGATGAAATTCACCAATTATTGGTACGGCGTAATATCTATTCTGATCTTTACCACCTGGCTAAGCTATCGCATTGTCCAAATATGACAAAACAGTTAATTTTTAGATAAATCATTTTAAGCACATTGACAAATTGTTAAAAATGATGTATACTATAAATAATATTTCAGCAGTACCGGTTTTTACTTATACGAATCTCTGACCGGTTCGATGAAAAGATTTGCCGATCGGCGTTTGACGACGCGCGGCGGACGGATCGCGGTAAAGGTTTTCATTGGTTCGGTTAGAGATTCCTATTAAAATCGATCCAGACAGATATGCAATACGCAAAGGAGGAAGCATATGACAAAGAAACAGATTCTCTCGACAGTGCTGGCAAGCGTACTGCTCTGCTCCGCAGCCGGATGTGCCAGGAAAGAACCCGAGCAGCAGCAGATCAAGGAATTCACCAGCCTGTGCTATGCCAACGGCGGAACACTCGCACCGGACAACGACATCCAGCAGCTCATCGCCGAAAAGACCGGCTGTATCCTCCATGAGGAATGGACAGAGGATCAGGCAGACCGCGATAAGGTTTTCAGTGATCTGATCGTTTCCGGCAAATATCCGGACTTTATCGCACCTGACGGCCCCAACTGCCAGCGCCTGATCAAGGAACACGCCTTCATTCCGCTGGATAACTACTGGGATGAATATCCGAATCTGAAGGCGCTGTATACCGATGCGCAGTGGGATACCCTGCGTGCAGAGGACGGCCATGTGTACTTCATTCCCCTGTTTTCTGCCGTCAATCAGCAGGTCACCGGCAATATTCACGACGGCGAGGCCTTCTGGATCCAGGTCAAGGTGCTGGAATGGGCAAATTATCCCGAGCTGAAAACGCTGGATGATTACTTCGATCTGATCGAGGACTACATTGCTGCCAATCCGGTCGATGAGAACGGCGAGCCGTACATCGGATATGATATGCAGGTGACGAGCGTGCGTATGTTTTCCATCGACAATCCGCCGATGTTCCTTGACGGCCATCCGAATGACGGCTGCTGCTTCGTAGATTCGGACACGCTTGAGGCAAAGGACTACAATCTGCTGCCGACTGCCAAGAAGTGGTTCGAGAAGCTGAACGAGGAATACCACAAGGGCATCATTGATCCCGAGTGCTTCGTCATGGAGAATGCGGATTACTACACAAAGCTGGAAAGCGGCAGAGTGTTGGGCATGGTCGATCAGCACTGGAACTTCGGCGGCTCTGAAAACAAGCTCCCGGCAGAATGTACCTACATCCCCTTCGGCATCACGATCGACGAAAGCGTAGAGGAGCACTACCGCGACCAGCCGGCCTTCAATGCTTCCACCGGCGTCGGTGTCAGTGTCAGCTGCAGCGATCCTGTCGGCGCTGTCGAATTCATGAGCAAGCTGCTGGAACCGGAGATCCTCAATCTCCGCTTCTGGGGTGTCGAGGGTGAGGATTACTACATCAATGACGAGGGCTACTTTGACCAGACGGATGAGCAGTACGCCAACTGGCGTGACACCGACTATATCCTGAAGCATCGCTGCGAATACAGCTATATGCCGCACTACGGCGGTATGGCTCCCGACGGCAAAAACGCCTACACATCGACCAATCAGCCGAATATCTTCCATGACCATCTGGATCCTGCCATCCGCAAGTGCTTTGACGCATACGGCAAGCAGACCTACACGGAATTCCTGAATCCTCCGAAGGAGAATCCGGCGTGGTACCCGATGTGGTCGTTTGAGAGTGCGGCGACAGAGGCCACGGAATACGGTAAGGTCTCCAAGCAGCTCAGCGATATCAAGCACAAATATATGCCTCTGCTGGTCATGAGCAACGACTTTGAGGCGACGTGGGAAGAATACACCACCGAGTACAACAAGGCCAAGCCGCAGATCTACTTCGACGCACTGACGGAAGAAGTTCACAGACGATGCGGTGAATAACGCTCCTCCAGGTCATCATTTTTCATACAAAGACAGAGCCGGATCTATGAGATCCGGCTCACAAGCTGTCAAAAAAGTGTTTTTGCAGAATCTGGGATGGCAGCCCCAATCGGGGTGCAGGGGGCAAAGCCCACGCAATATAGCCCCTCCCCCACTGGGGGAGGGGCTGGGGTGGGGCACTCCCCGGTGTGCCATCACCAGAAAAGGGACGATACTGACAAATAAAACCGGAGACACACGTTATGTGTATCTCCGGTTTCACTATGATTATAATGGGTACGGTCTGACCGCAGGGCGTTCCTCACGGCGCAGACAGACGGACAGGATGCTGCCGTCCCAGAGCTGCTGCCAGAGCCAATACTGCTCCCCGCCGATGCACAGCGGATGCAGCGTCTCCGCGGCGATGTCACCGACCGGCGGAGGCGTTTTCAAAAAGCCGCTGCCGATGCATTTGGCGACTGCCTCCTTGGCTGACCAGAGCCACAGCGCCTGCACACTGTCCGCACAGGCTGCGGCCTCCGATTCTGTCATAAAAAGCCGCCAGCTCTCAGGAGACAGCTGCATCTGCGTCTGGATATCCACCCCGATCGGCAGGTCACTCTGTGCGCACACCACCCAACGTCCCGAATGGGAGAGATTGAACTGCCTGTCCGGGTATTCCCGGAAAAATGGTTTCCCGAACGTTCCGCGTCCAAGCGTCAGTGGTACCGCTGCATCAGGCTGTACCAGAGACGCCGCCATGCAGATGCCGACCGTATGCCGCAGGATGTCCTCCGGCCTCCGGTAGTGCAGCGGCGCTTCCTCGGTGAAGCAGGAGAGCCACTCGCTGAAGCGCTGCGGCAGCTGCCCGCCGAGCGGGGCGACGTCTGCAACCCAGACCATGCTTTGCATCACTCGACGGATTTGAGTGCTTCGACCATATCGAGCCGCTTGATCTTGGATACGACTACATAATTGACCGCAAATGCGCAGATCAGCGTCGCTGCGATCACCGCTGCGAGGAAGTACCACGCAATGTGCGGATAGTAGTCGAAGCTCGTGGTCGATACTGTGCCGACATAGAGCCGCAGGAACCACATACCGAGCGGAATGCCGATCAGGATGCCAAGGGCACTCGTGATGACGGTATCCTTCATGATGATGCTCTTGATCTCACCGTTCTCGAAGCCGAGCACGCGGAGGGTGGAGTATTCCCGCATACGCTCGGTGAAATTCAGGATGCCGAGGTTGAACAGGATGATGATACTCAGCACGATACCTGCCATGATGAGCAGAATCACGATCATCATAGCGCTGTCAAGCACCGTCTCGGCACTCTCGTACTGCTCCTCGAGCGAGGTGACCTCGCTGACGCTTTCCATGTCCCGGATCTCCTGCATATCGTCCTCATTGGTGAAAATGCAGTTCGGGTTGAACTCGTAGCCAAGCGAACGGTAGCACTCCTCCGAGAGCACGATGCCCTGCGGCGCCGGCATATAGATCAGATCGGAAATGACGAGCGTCCTGTATTCGCTGTCCCCTGCCTGACGGATCTTGATGGTCTGTCCCTTGGTGATGCCGAGCTTTTCGGCCAGCTTGCTCGAGAGAAGGACGGTATCCTCATCGAGCACGAGCTGCTCCTCACGGCGCTGGATGCTGCTGAAGAACGAGACATAATACCCGTCTGCGATCGCGGTGATCGTGCTTGGGTAGACGGTCTCTGCGGTCTTGATCTGGATGATCCGCTCACTTGCCAGCTGCACATCGCCGCCAAGCTCATCCTCGACATCGGCAAGTGCCTGTGCATCGGCATTGTCATTCAGCACGATCTTGTTCTGATAGTGGTACTGTACGCCGTAGAGGTAATGGTTGGCGTAGTTGAGCGAATCGTACAGCCCGACACTCGCCATCATCAGTACCAGACAGCCGGCAACGCCGATGACACCGACGAGCGTGCGCATCTTATTACGCAGGATGTAGCGGATCGACCACTTCCACTCGAACGGAAGCGGCATTTCCGGACGCTGCGATTCCGACTCATTGACCACGACCTGCTTGTTGCGCATGGCTTCTGCCGGCACGAGATGGATGCTCTCACGGCAAGCAAGGATGGTGATGAACGTACAGGTCAGGATGGTGATGAGGATGATCGCGAGCGAGATGTAGGAATTGCTGCCCGACCACTCGGGGAGGGTGTAGAAGTCCTGCTGCACGGTGATGAGCAGCGGCGTGATGACACGCGGCCCGAGCACAAAACCGAGCGCTGCACCGACTGCACTGATGAAGAAACCGTAGAGCGCATAGTGCAGCATGATCTGGAAACCCGTAAAGCCAAGCGCCTTCAGGGTACCGATCTGCGTGCGCTGCGTCTCCACAAGGCGCTTCATGGTCGTCTGCATCGACAGCAGCGAGAGCAGGATGAACAGTGCCGAGAACATGAATGACATACTGCGCAGCTGCTGGATCTGGGAGGTGAACGCCTGCACACCGACATGGTTGCTGCGGTCGTAGGAAATGAGATACTTGTCCTCGAGAATGTCCGGCAGGTCGCGGATCAGGCTGTCCGC
>JAFPXW010000206.1 GCA_017394565.1 Oscillospiraceae bacterium
ATCCACAAACACGCCGACACGCCCGATCTCACCGCGAAGCTCCCGGACAAGTTCCCGGAATGTATCCGGCGCGACGTATCTCCAGAATGGCTCGGAGCAGATGCATCCTGCGAAATCCGGCGGAAATTCGTTCAGATACGCCACATCCTCCGGCCGACGGATGCCGCAGATCTTCAGATATACGCTCATCGCGTGCCCTCCCGCAGTGCATGGAGCGTCGCGGTGATGTTGTCGCTGCGCATGAGGGTTTCGCCGATGAGAACCGCATCCGCGCCGTTTGCCTGCACGGTGTGCATATCGGCGTGATTGCGGATGCCGGATTCGGGCACGAACAGCTGCCCGGCATCGCGCAGCGAGGACAATTCCGCCGTGTGCGCGAGATCCACCTCAAACGTCTTGAGGTTGCGGTTATTGACACCCAGCAGACGCGGATGGATGGAACGCTGTACGCGCTCCACTTCTTCCGCGGTGTGAACCTCCACCAGACAATCCAGTCCGAGAGAATGTGCAAGATCGTAGAATTCACGCAGGTGTGCATCATTCAGCACCGCCGCGATCAGCAGCACGGCACTTGCGCCGATGGCTTTGGCCTCGTAGATCATGTACTCGTCGATGATAAAATCCTTGCGGATGATCGGGATGCTCACATTGTCAGCAATGTCGCGAAGATATGCGGAGCTTCCCTGAAAATACTGTTCCTCTGTCAGGCAGGAAATGCAGTCAGCCCCGGCGGATTCGTACTCTTTTGCAAGTGAAACAGGGTGAAAATCCGGACGGATCAAGCCCTTGGACGGGGATGCTTTCTTGACCTCGCAGATGCAGGAAAGACCGGGCTTTTCAAGCGCCCGGATGAAGCCGGCACGCTGCGGTGCGGCTTCTGCAAGGCGGCGCATTTCTGCGAGAGGGGTACGTTCCATCTCACGCGCAAGCTGAGACGCACGCGCGAGGCAGATCTTTTCTAAAATATCGCCCATCGCTTACTCCATTTCGTTTGTGAATTTCACGAATTCTTCGAGCTTTCTGAGTGCCTTGCCGGAGTCGATCATCTCCGCCGCAAGTTCAATGCCCTCCGCGAGATTCTGCGCGATGCCGTAGGTGTACAGCACTGCACCGGCATTCATCAGCACGATGTCACGCTTGGCACCGGTGATCGAGCCGTCGAGAATGCCGTGGGTGATCGCAGCATTTTCAGTCGGCGTACCGCCGACGATCTCCTCCTTGGAATACCGCGACAGCCCGAACTGTTCCGGCGTGATCTCATAGGTCGTGAGTTCATCACCATTGACCTCGGTGACAGTCGTTGCATCCGAAACCGTGATCTCGTCCATGACATCATTGCCGAATACGACCATCGCGCGGCGGATGCCGACCTGCTGGAGAACACGCGCCATGATCTCGGTCAGCTCCTTCGCATAAACGCCGAGTACGATGTAATCCGCCTTTGCCGGATTGGTCAGCGGGCCGAGGATATTGAACACCGTGCGGACACCGAGCGCACCGCGGACAGGCCCGACAAACCGCATACTTGCGTGATAGCTCTGTGCAAACAGGAACGACAGTCCCACATTGTCGATGCACGCCTTGGCCTGTTCCGGCTTGGTCGCGATCTTCACACCGAGGGCTTCGAGAACGTCAGCCGCACCGCTTTTGCTCGAAACGCTGCGGTTTCCGTGCTTGGCAACCTTCGCGCCGGCAGCGGCAGCCACGAATGCAGAGGTCGTGGAAATATTGAACGTAAACGCCTTGTCGCCGCCTGTACCAACGATGTCGATGGTGTCGTTGGCATCGGGGACGAGGGAGGCTTTCGCACGCATACCACGCGCAAAACCGGCAATTTCATCCGGCGTTTCGCCCTTTGTTGCGAGTGCGGTGAGGACAGCCGCGATCTGGAGTTGATTTGCCTTGCCGCCCATGAGAATGTCCATGCACGCTTCGGCTTCGTCCATCGAGAGATCCTCTTTTTTGATGAGCTTCTCATAGTACGGACGCAAGGTCACGGGCTGCTCCTCCACAGGCAGCTCCTCCGTCAGAAGCCCTGCAATCACGAGGAAATTGCGCAGGATGCGCTTGCCGTCCGGTGTGAGGACGGATTCCGGATGGAACTGCACGCCGAAGGTCGGGTGTTCCTTATGAGAGATCGCCATGATCTGACCATTTTCGTCGAGTGCTGTGACATACAGGCACTCCGGCAGGGTGCATTCATCGCCGATGAGCGAATGATACCGTCCTGCGGTAAAAGGCATCGGTACACCTGCAAACAGCGGATGACGTTCCTCGAAACGGATCGGGCTGGTCTTGCCGTGCATGAGCTGACGCGCCGGAATGACCTTGCCGCCGAAAGCCTCCACAATGGACTGGTGTCCCAAGCACACGCCGAGGATCGGGACTTCACCGCTGAAACGGCGGATGGCTTCGACCGAAACACCGGCACTTTCCGGATATCCGGGGCCCGGCGAAATGATGATCGCCTGCGGTTTCATGGCTTCGATCTCGCTGATGGTGATCTCATCATTCCGCTTAACTGTCAGGTCGCTGTACATTTCACCGATCTCCTGCACGAGATTATAGGTGAACGAATCGTAGTTGTCAATGACTAAGATCATACTCTCGCCTCCTTGATGGCATTGATCATGGCTCCTGCCTTGTGATTGGTTTCCTCAAATTCCTTTTCCGGATCGGAGTCGGCAACGATGCCGGCACCGGCCTGCACATACGCCTTGCCGTTGCGGTAGAGGATGGTGCGGATGGCGATGCAGGTATTCATGTCGCCGTTAAATCCGAAATAACCGACCGTTCCGCCGTACAGACCGCGCTTGCGGTTTTCGAGTTCGTCGATAATTTCCATTGCACGAACCTTCGGCGCACCGGAGAGCGTACCGGCCGGCAGGACTGCCTTCAGCGCATCCATCGGTCGCAGATGTTCACGCAGCTTGCCCTGCACATCGGAAACCAGATGCATGACGCGCGAATAACGCTCGACACGCATGAAATCTGTGACCTTGACAGTGCCGAATTCCGAAACTCTGCCGATGTCATTTCTGCCGAGATCGACGAGCATGGTGTGTTCTGCACGTTCCTTTTCGTCGTTCAGCAGGGAAGCTTCGAGTGCAAGATCCTCGGTCTGATCCTTGCCGCGCGGACGGGTGCCGGCGATGGGACGTGTGGCGACGATGCCGTCAGTGACCTTGACGAGCAGCTCCGGAGAAGCGCCTGCGATCTGGTAATCGCGCGTCTTGAAATAATACAGATACGGCGACGGATTGGTCGCACGCAGACGGCGGTAGACCTCGAAGCTGTCCGGCGGATTGTCAATCTCGAAACGCTGGGACAGCACGACCTGAAAAATATCGCCCGCCTTGATGTATTCCTTCGCGCTGCGCACCATGCCCATGTAGCGGTCCTTACTCATGTTGGAGTTGACCTGTACGGCCGGTTCGTCATCGCGGAACTGACCGCGGCAGTGGCAGTTGTCGATCTTGGCAGCAATTTCGGCAGCACGGAGTTCTGCATATTTATACTGCTCCTCCAGATTGCGGTCGGTGTGCAGATTGACGATGACGATGGCATTGGATGTGAAATGATCGTATGCCACGAGTTCGCGGTAGTCAAACAGATGCACATCCGGCATTCTGGTATCGTCCTCCGGGATATTGCGCAGGCGATGCTCATTGTAACGCACCGCATCATACGCGAAATAGCCGATCAGACCGCCGGTGAAATACGGGAAATCCGCAGTTTTCGGGGACGTCTGTGCATCGAGCTGTTTCTGCAAAAATGCGAACGGATCATCCACCGTCATGGTCTGGCTGTCATTGGCGCGAGTGACCTGCATGGATGCACCGAATGCCTTGAATTCGCGCTCCGGATGGAAGCCGATGAACGAGTAACGATCCCACTGCGAACCGTTGTTGACGCTCTCCAGCAGAAACGCAGTTTCCTCATCCTGGGAAAGTGCAGTGAAAATACTGATGGGTGTCCGGTGATCCGCAGGGAACGTGAAAAATACCGGAATGGTGTTGTACTGTGCGGCAAGTTCGCGCACAGTTTCGAGCGATGGATACAGCATACAGTTTGCCTCCTTATGATGTCAGAACCTTGTTTGCAGCAGGTGCAAACAGGAATAAAAAAAGAGCCGACAGTCCATGATCTTTACAGATCAGGGACGATCGACTCGTGGTGCCACCCTAATTCGAGCATAGGCAGACTGCAACAGACAGACTATGCTCCTCATTGTCAGATACAAACATATCCTACCCCGATAACGTAGGGAATACGGCGCGAGATACTGACGACCAGTGGTCGTGTTCTCCTTTGCTCC
>JAFPXW010000207.1 GCA_017394565.1 Oscillospiraceae bacterium
CCTGCACGTATGCACCAATGATACGGCCGATATACATTTTGTGCATCGGATCCTTCGCATAGAAGGTGTCCACGAGTGAATGATCCGCAAATTCTGCGGCATTCATCATCTGGCTGTACATTTTCTGGCAGACCAGCACCAGCTTCGCCTCTGCGAAGGCCGGTGCGCCGTCAAGGGTGACGGGAGTCAGGCCGGTTTCTCTCACCTTGTCAACGTCCCTGCCGGAGTGGCTGCCGCAATAGGACAGCGCCTTGCGGTATTCCTCCGGAAATACGCTGATCGTGAACAGGTCATCGCGTTCGAGAAAATCGAACGTATGGTGGTTGGTGCGGACATAGGCGGTCACGGACGGAACGTTCCAGATCACACCCATCGCGCCCCACGAGCAGGTCATGGTATTGAACTGCTCCGGCGTACCGGCGGTCAGCAGGAACCAGTCCTTGCCGATCGTATTGAAGGGGTTGGCGTTCAGCTCACTGGTGCTTTTCTTGACAAATGCCATTGCTATCATCCTCTCTGTTGAATTCAAATCCATTCTATGCGCAATGTTCCGCGCACAGAACAAAAAAAGCAGCAGCGGAGATCCCCCGCTGCTGCGTCGTCATTATTCCTCTGTGGGGAGATCCGCAGTCAGTGCCTCGATCTCGCGCTCGTCGAAATCAAATTCCAGCTCCTCGCCGCAGTTCGGGCAAACAGTTTCGCCGTCCTCCAGCGTCTTTTCATCGAGCAGGATACACTTGCCGCAGGTCGGACAAACGGTTTCGTACTGCTCATCGTCGTCAAAATCGCCGCCGAAATCCTCAAAATCGGCACATCCGCCGCAGGATTCGCAGTAGTCATCGTCATCATCGTCGTCCTCGAGCAGAAGCTCCTCCATGTCGCCGAGATCCTCGTCCAGGATGTCGCAAAGCTCTTCCAGCTCAGCCACTCTGTCCTCCAGCTCCTCGGTGTACTTCACGATCTCGTCGAGTGCATCGCAGATCGCGTACAGAGCCTTGCCCTCCTTGGTGGTCTTGTCGATCTCCTGACCGTCCAGCAGACCTTTGAGATATGCAATTTTATCCATGATAATAACCTCCCATCATCGGAAAGATACGAGTCGATTTGTAGCAGAAAATCCGGGATTATGCGCGCTCCATGTACTCGCCGGTTCTGGTGTCGATGCGGATCATCTCGCCCTCATCGATGAACAGCGGAACACGGATCTCAGCGCCGGTCTCCAGGGTAGCGGGCTTGGTAGCATTGGTCGCAGTATCGCCCTTGAAGCCAGGATCGGTCTGAGTTACCTGCAGCTCTACGAAGTTCGGCGGCTCAACACCGAAAACATCGCCCTTGTAGGACAGCACCTTGCAGACCATCTCTTCCTTGACGAACTTGAAGTTGTCGCCGAGCTTGTCTGTGCTGATCGGAACCTGCTCATAGGTCTCGAGATCCATGAAGTAGTACAGATCACCGTCATTGTAGCTGTACTGCATATCCTTGCGCTCTACATAAGCGGTCGGGAACTTTGCAGTCGGGTTGAAGGACTGTTCAACGACAGAACCGGTGATGATGTTCTTGTACTTGGTGCGGACAAACGCCGCGCCCTTGCCGGGCTTAACGTGCTGGAACTCTACGACCTGAACCACCTGGCCGTCAAGCTCAAAGGTAACGCCATTTCTGAAATCGCCTGCTGTAATCATAAATAAACCTCCGTATGGAATTTCAATATCAGCCCATCGGGCCGTGAAAAAAGCGCGTATCATAAGTACACGGCTATACAATTA
>JAFPXW010000208.1 GCA_017394565.1 Oscillospiraceae bacterium
GAAATCCAATGCGGACGGCGTATGTGCTCCGCTGGTCGGCACGATTGCAAAGGCTCTCAGCGTGAGTGAACGGACGGTGTTCCGTGCGCTGAACGATCTGGAATGTTCCGGTATGATCGAGCGCAGCGGTCGCTACCGTGCAGGCGGCGGACGGCAGTCGAGTACCTACAGGATTGGAGGTGATGCACATGGACTGGATCAGTGATGTGGTCAACTGGATCGGCGAGGGGGTGTCCTCGGTCTGGGACAACACGGTTTTGGGGACGGTCGATGATATTACCGATACGATTTTCGATGCCATGTTCCAGTGGACGTATGGTCTGATCTTCGGGGCGATCTCGGATATCTTCACGTTCATCAACAACACCAGCGCAGATATTTTCACCCTGCCGTGGGTGCAGGCGTTTATTTCGCTGTTTACAAATCTGGCTTGGATGCTGTTCGGCTGCGGATTTGTGGTGTCGGTGTTCGATACGGCAGTTGCCTACGAGGGCGGACAGAACAACATCAAGACACTGTGCCTGAACACGCTCAAGGGCTTCTTTGCGGTGAATCTGATGACGGTTGTCCCGCAGCGGCTGTACACATTCTGCACATCCTTGCAGGGCAGCTTCGCGCATGATCTGATCTCGACCTTTGTGCATCAGTCACCGAGCAACGTGATCGGTGCAGCGTTTTTCGTGATCCATGAGCTGGAATCCGACCACACTCTGAGCAGTCTGATTTTTATCATCCTGTTCGGCTACTGCACGATCAAGGTCATGCTGGCGAATGTCAAGCGAGGCGGCATTCTGCTGTGTCAGATCGCCGTCGGGAGCCTGTACATGTTTAGTGTGCCAAGAGGGTTCACGGACGGGTTCTATAGCTGGATGAAGCAGGTCATTGCGACTTGCCTGACAGCGTTTCTGCAAACAACGATTTTGTTTCTCGGACTGCTAACCTATGAAAGCAGCGGCATCCTGGCGCTTGGACTGTGTCTGTCAGCGAATGAGGTGCCGAGAATTGCGCAGATGTTCGGACTGGATACGTCTACGCACATCAATATGATGAGCGTGAGCAGTGCGGTCAGCATGGGGTCGAGGGCGATTCGGCTGATTGCGAAGCATTGACAAATCAGGTAGGATGGTGTATAATATGAATAGAGAAATACAATTGATGGGGGTGTATGAGATTGGATCTGCTCATTGATGAGTTGACGCCATGTCTTGAACGAAAACGCGATGGTAAGATCGTTGATACGTTCTATACACTGGCATCTTCAAATGATCTGTGTGCTTTGAACGATTGGTTATTTGACTGGACACATGATGATCTGAAAGGCAGTAAGATCTATAAGTTGATGGCTGAGGATGACCAAAGGATCCAAGGATTGATCGCAGTAAGAAAAATGCCAAGAGACCGTGCAATCTATGTTCAGATCGCAGAGAGTGCTCCGCATAATAAGTCGGGGGATAAGGAATACATCGGTGTGGGAGGTCATTTGTTTGCCATCGCCGTTAGACTTTCCTATGAGAATGGATTCGATGGGTTTGTATATATGGATGCAAAGAATACAAGCCTTGTGAGCCATTATGCCCGAACTTTAGGCGCAATTTTTATTGGACATCCTCATCCTTATCGTATGATCATTGATGAGGAAGCAGCATACAGATTGATCCAGAAATACAATTTTAGGAGGGATTCAAATGTCTGAACAGGATTTTAAGGACCTTTGTGAATTAGACGAGGTTGCTGAGGCGGCTGGCGGTTATGTGGATTTTCACCCGAACAGTGACAGCGAAATCCACTATGATTATCGTGCGATCATTGCTTACTGCAAGCAGCGCGGCATTGAGCCGATCGACATGACTGTGCGCGAGTTGCAGCAGTTTATTGTTGCCTGAGAAAATGTGCAGTCCTCAAACAATTCATAAATCACGGCGGCAGTTGGAGTATTGAGACTCCGGCTGCCGTTTTTTTTATTAGGAGGCTATTGTATGAAAACCTATATCTACCCCGAAAACCTGCGTTCCACCGTCAAGCTCTGGTTCTGGGGTGTGCGTGATTTTTGCATCATCTGCGGCGGTATTATCGTCGCCGTCACGATGCTGGCGAAGTTCCGGACATTCGTCCCGGCAGCGGCGGTGATCTGCTACGCATTCCTGACACTGCGGGCGGATGACACTTCCGTCCTCGACTATATGCTGCACGCCGTGCGCTACTTCCTGGTGTCGCAGAAGGAGTACCGCTGGCAGAAGGGAGATCGTTCATGAAGAAAAACAGTACCCAGAAGCTCATTGGCTTTGAGCATTTCACCCGATACGGCGTGAAAACCGACCGATGCGAATTTGTATTCTACCATGTCGAGCCGACCAATTTATCCGTGCTGTCACAGCCGAATGTAGCAATGAAGATCCAGAATCTGAATATGCTCCTTGCCGATGTGCCGGAGCTTGAAATTCTCGCGCTCGACACCTGCGAGTGCTTCGATTCCAACAAGGCGTTTCTCCAGAAGCGTATTTCCGAGGAACAGAATGAAGAGATTCTCCGTCTGCTCCGGCAGGACTGTGAGTTTCTCGATGCCATCCAGACAGAAATGGCAACCACGCGGGAATTTCTCTTTGTACTGCGGTTTTTCAAGGAGACGGAGGAGCAGATCTTTCACTTTCTGAATCAGGTGGAAAGCGCCATTGCCAAGCGCGGATTCACCTATCGCAGGCTGAGTAAGGCTGACACCAAGCGGCTGCTGGCGGTGTATTTCGGGACGAGTGTCACGGGCGATGCGATCGAGGATATTGATGGCGAAAATCAGATCAAGGAGGGCTATTATGCGACGGAAAACAATTGCTGAAAAGCAGGAAGAAGCGGCGGTCAAGACCTATTTTGACCGTATCGCGCCGGGGATCATCCGGTTTTATGCCGATCATTATGTGTGCGGCAATTTCTACAAGTGCGTCTGGGCGATCACGGAATATCCGCCAACTACCGAGGAAAATGCGCTGCTTGCACACCTTGCTGACCGCAATGGTGTGGCGCTTCGTATTTACAACCGGCTTGTCACGAGTACCGAGCAGCGGCAAATCGTGCAGCAGGCATCGCGCAAAAACAACATGATGACCACCGCCGCCGATGTCTCCGAGAGTGTCAAGGCGCAGAACAATATCCTCGACCTGGACAAGCTGCTCTCCAATCTCCAGCGTGACCGGGAGTGTTTGCTGCATACGGCGGTATTTATGGAGCTCCGGGCGATGTCGCTCGAAAAACTGCATGAATTGCAGGCGGATGTACAGATGGAACTCACGCGCTCGAAGATCAGTGTGGACAGGCTCCTTTTGCGGCAGAAGGAAGGCTTTCTTTCGGTGCTGCCAACGGGGGCGAATCAATTTGCAGCGCAGTTTGAGCGCGTCATTCCGACCAGTTC
>JAFPXW010000209.1 GCA_017394565.1 Oscillospiraceae bacterium
CGAAATTGAACTCAAGCGGACTCTGACAATTATCTACGACGCCCTCGTGCAGAAGGGATACAATCCGATCAACCAGATCGTCGGTTATATTTTGTCCGAGGATCCGACATACATCACCACGCACAACAATGCGCGAAATCTGATCCGTCACATCGACCGTGATGAGCTTTTGCAGATCCTGGTGCGTTCTTACCTCAAGCATTGAATATACAACGAGACCTCTCCGTTTTTTGGCGGAGAGGTCAGTTTGTTGATCAGCGCTTCGATGATCGAAAATGACATGAGACGTATTTTGTGACGCATAGCGTCACAAAATGGCGGGCGCATCAGCGCACGCTTCTCATCAAGCTATTTCAATAGTTTGATGAGAAATTAGTATTAGGAGGCTTTTTTGATCGTCCGCCTGACGCCTGAGCATAAAAACACCGGAAAGCCCATCCTTCGACGAGCTTTCCGGTGCATGATTTAGTGAGGTATGTTAACGCTTCCAGCGAAGCAGGTATCTTTGAAATGCATTGAACAGGAATGTCACCGCAATGACCACAATGCCGATCACCAGCAGTCCTACAATGGTTCTCGTATAATCACCAAAATCAGAGTAATACTTGACATAGTAGCCCATACCGTCGCGTGCGCCGATCATCTCGGCGGAGGTCAGGAGAATGAAGCTGACGCTCAGTCCCTGGTTGCAGCCGAGGAAGATCTGTGCCAGCGATGCCGGCAGGATCACGCGCAGCAGCATGGTCGGCTTGCTGACATTGAGGACACGCGCCGAATCAAGGATGCGGCTCTCCACATTCAGCACACCGCTCATCGTACCGGCAAATACCGGCCAGAACGATGCGAGGAAAATCACAAATACCGAAACGCTGCGGAAACTCGGCAGCAGTGCGATTCCATACGGAATGTACACGATCGGCGGGATGGAGCTGAAAAACTTCGAGAGGTATGTCGCTGCGCTGCCAAGTCTTGCATTCCAGCCAAGGAACAGTCCCAGCGGAATTGCGGTCACGATCGCCAGCAGAAAGCCCTGCAGGATGATGCCGACGGAGCTGACGATGTTCACGCAGATCTTCGGCAAGTCCTCCGCAAACTGCGCCAGCACCTTGCCGAACGGCGGAAACAGTGCCGCCGGAAGCAGTGCGAACTTCGCAGTGAGCAGCGTCCAGACAAGTAAGAATCCATAAATAAAGCCGATGACATCGAGGAACAGATTCAGTCCCTCACGCTTCTTGAAGACCGGTGTGATGGCAAGCGTCAGTGCTTCGAGAATGACTGCAAACCAGATGAGCCATACCGTATGGGGCTCGCTCACGCCTGCATGATCCGGCAGAAATTGTACGCCCAGCAGAAGAAGAAACAACAGGTGTGTCACGCGCAGGAATCGGGTGCGCAGATCCAGACCGGATGCAGATTTTACAGCAGGCTTTGCGGCAACTGCCGCGTCCTGTACGATCGTCATAATACGACCTCCTCTCCGCCGATGCGATCGGCAATGTCATTATAGAACAGGTGCAGCAGGTGGTTGCGGAATTTACCGTATTCCTTGCTCTGCACCAGCGTGCTTCTGTCACGCGGACGGTCGAACGGCACGGGGATAATTTCTGCGACCGTTCCCGGATGCGATGTCAGCACGACGATCTTATCCGAAAGCAGGATCGCTTCGTCGATGTCGTGGGTAACGAATACCACGGATTTTCTAGGTTCTGTGCCATTGCCCTCCCAGAGCTTCAGGAGCAGCTCCTGCAGGACGATGCGGTTTTTCGCGTCGATCGCGCTGAACGGTTCGTCCATGAGCAGGATATCTGTATCCATCGCAAGCGCACGCGCGATCGCTGCGCGCTGCTGCATTCCGCCGGAAAGCTGGGACGGATACTTATTGCCGAAATCACCGAGTCCGACTTTTTCCAGGAAGGTATCCGCGATTGCAAGGCGCTCCTTCTTGGAGAGATCCTTGCGCACCTGTGCGATGCCGAATGCGATATTCTTGCGCGTGGTCATCCACGGGAACAGCGAATAGTGCTGGAATACCACACCTCTCTCCTTGCCTGTGCCTTCCAGCGGTTCTCCGCTGATGGTGATCTCGCCGTCTGCCTGCTTGTAGAGTCCCTCAAGGACGCTCAGGAGTGTGGACTTGCCGCATCCGGATGCACCGATGATGCTGACAAATTCGCCCTCCTCCACAGTGAAGCTCACATCACGCAGTGCAGTGAACTCGTGGTTTTTTTCTGCATAATTGACGGTCAGATGACGGATGTCGATTTTCGGTAATGCCTGTACGGCTGCGGCTGTACTCATGCTGCTCACACTCCTGTCTGGGTTTCAAAGGGAATTACTCGTACTGATCGAAATGTGCTTTCAGTTCCTGATAGATCGCATCATCGGGATTTTCTGCGAGGATGCTGTCAAGCGCATTCTTGTAAATGTCAAGGTTGAACTTGCTGTCGATGTCATAATCTTCCGTGTAGCCAAGCTCCACGATGCTGTCCTTCAGGGCCTTGGTTCCCTGCTTGTCAGGATCCGGATTGGACGTACCGTAACCGCCGTAAACCTCCGTGCGGATCAGGTCTTCCTCGATGTCGATGTAAGCCTTGACATCGGCGATGGTCTGGTCTTCATTCTCCTGCGAGAACTTGTAAGCCTTGATGAGCGCACGCTCAAATGCAGTGAAGGCATTCGGTGCTGCGTTCAGATTCTCGGTATAAGCGACCTGACGGCAGCACGGCTGGTTGTGGAGCGCTTCCTCCTCGGAGCATCTGTAAACGATCTCGTAGCCCTGCGACTGCGCAAGGGATGCATACGGCGAATACACGGAAGCTGCGTCGATGGAGGCATTGGCAAGTGCTGCATAGGCATCCTTCTGGCTGTCAAAGTACACGATGTTCACCTGATCCTCGCCCTCGCCGATCTCGATGCCGGCATTTTTCAGCAGGATCTGGAGTTCGGCATCCTGCACACTGTTCTTGACGGAAGCCACGTTTCTGCCGCGCAGCAGTTCAACGCCCGTTGCATCTGTGTTTTCGGTAAATTCCTTCTTGATGACGTAGCCGTGGCCATTGGTCATTGCGCCGCCGAATACGGTCAGGTCATGTCCCTGGCTCTGGAAGGTCAGCGTCGGTACGGAACCGATCAGCGCCACATCGAGCTTTCCGGATTCCAGACCGGTCGCAAGCTCACCTGCGCTGGAGAACAGCGTCAGATTGGCGTCGAGGCCTTCCTCCTCGAAATAGCCTTCTTCCTTTGCAACAAATACCAGCAGGTGTGCGGTGGAATTCAGATGACCGATCTCAAAGGTCGTCTTTTCCAGTTCCGCACTTGCAGCCTTTGCCACTTCACCGCCGCAGCAGTCTGCAACGCTCGTGCAGCAATCCTTGGTTTCCTCCTCGCAGCAGTTGTCGGAGGAATCCGCTGCGGATTCTGCGACGGATTCTGCAACACTTGCCGCCGGCGCAATGCTCTCGGCCGACTCCGTATTCGCACCGCATCCGGTCAGGGAGGCAAGCAGCACGGCCGCCAGTACACCTGCATAAATTCTCTTGTTTCTCATCATAAATCACTGATCCTTTCGTCTATCTGTTTTGTCTGTGTTTCATACCTTTGTGGTATGTATCTATTATACACCAAGTTTTCCTATTTGTCCAATATGCAAAGTGGATGATTCGTTATCACTTCAGACTATAACCATTCTATTGACAAGCCATGGCAGTTGTGCTATAATGATTACCGAAGTGACATAAAACCGGAAAATTACGATTGCGAAAGGAATCTCAATGAAACAAAAATCTCACAAACTATCCAGATCCGCCAAAGTCAGGATCATCGCGCTGATCGTGTCGTTTCTGCTCGGTGTGGTCTTCCTGATCGCATTTCTGTACTGCGGCAGAAATTATCTGCATCAAAAAATAAACTGCACGAGCACCATTTACGGCACAGTCACGAACGCCCATATCTGGAAGTCCGGAAGCGGCAGGCGCTCGCATCACCGCGGTTCGGCAGACCTTGTTGTGGAAACAGACGGCGTTTTCCCGTCGTGTACGCTCCCGATCGACAGTTATTACTATGCGCAGCTGGATGCCGTCAGGATCTATTACGATCCGGATGATCCGGAGTTGTATTATTTAGACCGTGATCTCACGGACTATGCTGCACTTGTGGTCGTATGGGGCGTATTCTGCGGATTGTTTTTCCTGCTGTTTGGATTTGGACTCAAAACAACCGTTCGCTCGATCAAAAGTGAGAAGGAGGAAGCATCATGAAATGTCCGAAATGCGGAAAAGACATGACACTCGGAAAAATCAATCTGTTCGGCGGTCTGACCAATACCGCAGTCCCCTTCTGGGCGGAAAAACGTTACTTCACACAGGTGACATTTCCAAACGGACGGGATGCCGAAAAGCGCGGCGTGGGGTTTCGCTTCCCGGCGCCCCGTGAGAAAGTCGATGTAGCGTTTTCCAATCTGCCCGACGGCTACGCCTGCAAGGAGTGCAAGGTCATTGTACTGGATTGCGGTGAATCGAACCCATAAATGCAACCATCCCGAAGCGTTCTGATCGCGCTTCGGGATGGTCTTTTTTATTCGTAAAGTCCGGTGCTGAAATACCGGTCGCCGCGGTCCGGGAATACAGTCACGATATTGCCTTTCACGCCGGAATGTGCAAGCTTCAGCGCTGCGGCCAGTGCTGCACCGGAGGAAGAACCGGCGAAAATGCCTTCCTTTTTCGCGAGCAGGCGCACATGGTCGAAGGCCTCTGCGTCATTCACCTTGATGACGCGGTCAATGAGCGACATATCCATCGTGTCTGCAATGAAATCATTGCCGATGCCCTCGATGTTGTAATAGTGATGCTCACCACCGCCCCTCGTGCTGCCTTCCGGATCGGCGAGAATGCCCTGC
>JAFPXW010000210.1 GCA_017394565.1 Oscillospiraceae bacterium
GGAATTTTTGGCGCGAGATTCCGGCACAGATCGGGCAGAAGATCGCATCCGGCGAACTGGAACGCCCCGATGCGGTCGTCTGTGCCAGTGATGTGATGGCGCTTGCACTGATCGAAGCGCTGCAGGAGGGCGGCATCCGTGTGCCAGAGGGAGCGATCCTCTGCCACTGTGAGGAACGATCGTTTTTACTGCTCAGCGATCGGGAAACGCCGGACATCCCTACACAGGCAGAGGCGAAAATGGAGGAGCTTTTGCAGCTTCAGCCGCCGGAGGTGATCTCCATTTCCAAACCGTTGCAGAACGGCGCTCTGAGCGAACAGATCATGGAGATCCAGCGCTGCATGGACGCGCTGCGGCAGAAGATCGAACACAGCAGCTCCTACACTTCGGATTACCGGCAGGCACTCCATCGTATGCGCCTGCGGATCACCGATCAGCCGCAGCACGATTGGTCGATCGAGGAGATCGCAAAGGAGATCGGCATCAGCGTGAGCCATTTGCAGCGGCTTTATCGGGAATTATTCGGCACGACCATCACAGAGGATGTGATCGCCGCACGCATTACAATGGCAGAATACCTGCTGCATACAGAGCTTCGCATCACGGAGATCGCAGCCGAGTGCGGGTATAAAAGCGAAACACATTTTATGCGGCAGTTCAAAAAACGAAAAGGAATGACCCCGACACAGTTCCGGGAACAAAAGTAAGCAAGACAGCGCAGAGAGCAAGAGCCTCTGCGCTGTTTTTGATGGAAAAAGTAAGTGAAATGATGAAATAAGTCATTGTGAAGCTTTTTCCGATTTGTTATAATATAACCATAGTATACAAAACCGACACAATTTCCAAACACTATTTAGGGGGAATTATGATGAAAAAACAGAGGATCACCGCCACGCTCCTTGCTTTGGGGCTGACCATCTCCGGTATGAGCAGTATGCTTACCAATGCTGCCGGACGCAGGGTTTCTGTCCATGATCCGTCCATTATCAAGGATCACGGGACGTACTATGTATTCGGCTCGCACATCGAAGCGGCGCAGTCGAACAATCTCATCGACTGGGATCGTTTCTCGAATGGCTACGCACGCACCAACAATGTCGAGTTCGGCAATCTCTCCGAGAATCTCAAAAAAGCCTTCAATTGGGCTGGTGAGGATCTGGAGGACTGCGCAGGCGGCTTTGCAGTCTGGGCGCCGGATGTCATCTGGAATCCGGATTTTCAGTGCAAGGACGGCACGACCGGTGCGTATGTGATGTACTTCTGCACCAGCTCCACCTACAAGCGCTCCGTTATCTGCTATGCATGGTCGAAGAATATCAAGGGGCCGTACACATTCGGCGATACGCTCATCTATTCCGGCTTCTTTGACAATGACAGCTATGTCAAGAGTGCGACCAAAAACGTCAACCGCAAGTACACGACGACCAATATCGACGAGCTGATCTCCAAGGGTGAGGTCACTTATAATAAGGACTGGTTCTCCAACCACGACTTCAATAACAACCTGTTCCCGAATGCCATCGATCCGACCATTTATTACGGCACGGACGGCAAGATGTACATGACCTACGGCTCGTGGTCGGGCGGTATCTTCACGCTGGAGATCAACCCCAAGACTGGTCGTGTCATCCATCCCAAGACCGGCAAAACGTCCGACGGCAGAATGGTGGACAGCTACTTCGGCACCAAGATCGCCGGCGGTTATTTCAAATCCGGCGAGGGTCCGTTCATCGACTACAATCCGGAGACCGGCTATTACTACCTCTGGACGACCTACGGCGGTCTGACCTCGACCGGCGGCTATAATATGCGTGTGACCCGTTCCAAGTCGCCGCTCGGTCCCTTCGTGGATCCTGCCGGCAATCAGGCTGTCCTGAATCCGAATACCAACCTCGATTCCGTGGGTCTGAAAGTCATGGGCAACTACAAGTTCTCCTCCCTCGACCGCGCGTACATGGCCTGCGGTCACAACTCCGTTCTGCGGGATGATGACGGGCAGTGGTATCTGTTCTACCATGCGAGATTTGACGACGGCGGCGAGGGGCATCA
>JAFPXW010000211.1 GCA_017394565.1 Oscillospiraceae bacterium
GAGGATGCGCGTCTTGATCTCCTCGTGGGTGGCGGTGTCGGTATGGATATTGAACGCCCGTTTGATGGACTTGGTCAGTTCATGGGTAAACAGCTTCATGCGATTCTCCTAACTTCTGCATTTCTATCCTCTTAGTAATATATAGTATAGCACAAATCCGCCCGGAATGCAAGGGATTTCAGAAAATATTCATAAAGACACAGCACTGCGCATTAAGAGCACCTCTCATTTTAATCGCCTCCCGTCGCATAAACGACGCTTACCTAAGATGTTCGCAAACTATTGACAAAGGCATTACAATGTGTTAGAATGTGAATGTTGTATATCTTACAGTTCGCCGATAGCCCATCTATCGGCAAAAAGGAGATCAGGGTGTGTTGACACTAAAATCATGTGCAGATTAAAGATGCGTTTTAGGCTTAGTGTCAACACACCCCAGGAGAAAGTAGAGGAGAAAGCTATGGAGAAGATCATTGGAGGGATCAGGCGCGACTGCTATCCGCTGACACCGGCGCAGATGGTGCATATGTATACCCTGAAATTCAGCCCCACTGACGAGGTCGTCAATATCGGCACGGGACAGTTCCTGCAAACCGCGATGAACGTCGCCGCCCTGCGTGAAGCCCTCAATCAGGCCATCGAACGCTGCGAATCCATGCGGATGCGTATCTGGAAGGATCCTGATACCGGGGAGCTGTGGCAGTACATCATGCCGTATCAGAACCAGTATTTCGAGTATTACGACTTTTCCGCCTGGAATGAGGACAAAGCCCATGAGGTCATGCAGAAGTGGACGTCACAGCCGTTCGATACCTACCGCGGTGCGCTCTCGCGGATCGTCATTGTGTCCATGCCGAACGGCTACAACGGCTACTACCTGAATGTGCATCACGTCTGCATGGATTCCGCGTCCGTCATCGCCTTCACGAAGGACGTGCTGGAGATCTACTGCTACCTCATGTACGACATGGCCTACCCCAAGCCAATGACTTCCTACATAGAATCCGTCAAGAAGGACCTTGCCTACGAGGGCAGCAAGCGCCAGCAGAAGGACGAGGCGTTCTGGCACGAGCAATTGAAGCGCCCGGAGCCGATGTACACCGACTTCACCGGAACCGGCAGACTCCAGCGGATGCGCCAGGAAAAGGGCGACCCAAATCTTCGCTGGTGCGTCCTTCCGACCGCCGACAGCGCCGGCAATACCATCGTCTATTCGCTGGATGTGGACTCCACGAACAAGCTGCTGGACTTCGCCAATGCGCATGATATTCCGGTCAGCGCGGTGATCCTCCACGCGATCCGCACCGTCCTGTGCAAGTTCAATGACAACGAGACCGACATCACCATCAAGGACTTCATCAGCCGCCGCTCGACCATCCAGAGCAAGCGCTGCGGCGGTGTGCGGATGCACTGCCTGCCCCTGCGCACGATCATCCCGACCGACGCGACCGTCCTGGAATCCATGCAGATCATCAAGGCGGAGCAGCAGAAGGTCTTCCTCCATGCGGACTATTCCGTGCTGAAATACTACTACGAGGAGCGCATGACCTACGGCGGGGATCCGGGCTCGAATTATCACAGCGTGGCGTTCACCTATCAGCCGGCCAGTGCCAAGAGCCTGGTGCCGTATCTGAAGGGCATCGGTTTCCAGAGCCGCTGGTACACCTCCGGCAGACAGCCGCAGCCGATGTACGTCACGGCGATGCACCGTCCGGGCGACGGCGGCCTGAATTTCTACTTCGGCTATCAGCTGGAAAGCGCGACACCGGAGGAGATCGAATTCCTGTACTACTTCACCGGCCGCGTGCTGTTCCGCAGCATCGAGAACCCGGACAAGACCTTGCAGGAAATTATGGATATGGTTTAAAAGACACGCAGAAAGGATGGTTTATCATGTTTGAGAAGCTGATTGAATTGATGGCGAATTATGTGGAATTTGACGCAGCAGAGGTGACGGAGAACACCCGTTTTGCAGAGGATCTGGGATTCAATTCCTATGATTATATGTGTATGCTCGGCGACGCAGAGGACGAGCTGGAACTGGAGATCGAGGAGGAAACGGCCGGCAGACTCAAAACTGTCGGTGAACTTGCAGCCTATCTGGAAGGACTGAACGCATGAGTCTGACAGTTACGACGCTCAAAGAACTGCTGTACAGTGCGGACGAGCGTTTCGGCGAGGAAACGTTCATCCGCGAGTACGCCCACAAGGAATTTCACGACACGAGTTTCCGGAAGTTCCGTCACGGCTGCGATGCACTGGCCGTCTGGGTGCAGGAGCAGTTTCCGGACGGCGTCCACGCGGCACTCATCGGCTCCACGGGCAGCGCCTACCTGACGGCATGGTTCGGCATCCAGTGCGCCGGCTGCGTGTCGGTTCCGCTGGATGTAGCAAACAGCGCAGAGAAAATCGCCGACGAGATCAACCGCTCCGACAGCGAGATCCTGTTTCTGGATGACCGCCATTTGCAGGACGCCGCGGCATTTCGTGAACTGTGTCCGCAGGTAAAATATTACATCCATCTGCACAAACCGCAGGAAGGGATGCTGTTCCTCGGCGACCTGCTCTCGCAGTACGAGGGCAAGATCCCCACCGGAAACCCAAAGCCGGAGGATCTGGCGGCAATCCTTTTTACCTCCGGCACC
>JAFPXW010000212.1 GCA_017394565.1 Oscillospiraceae bacterium
AATTTGGTATGTTGTCAGAATTGGTTGGGGGTGGGGGGAACGAAGGACGCCTGTCCCATTTGCCATGCTGTTCGTATTAGAAAAAAATCTCCCGAATCCCTATTGCAAAAAATCCCGTTTTGTGGTATGATATAAAGTGATAGAATCTGCCGCGTAGCCTTTGCCCTTCGCGGCACAACAGAAAGGATGTGAGGTAATGTCTGCCCTGCACGAGTTCTGGGAAGGGATCGTCAGCGTGGTGCGCACCATGGGGCCATGGGATCTGCTCGATATTGCGCTGCTTTCCTATATCATCTACTACTTCTACAAGCTGCTGCGCGAAACCAGAGCCGGACAGCTTTTCAAGGGCATTGCCTTCCTGCTGATCGTGTACGCCTTCGGCAAGATCGTCGAGCTCAAAGCCATCACCTACCTGCTGGAACGCCTGTTCAGCTTCGGTCTGCTCGCGATCCTCATCGTCTTTCAGCCGGAAGTCCGCCGCGCCGTGGAGAAGCTCGGTCACTCCCGTCTCGGTCTGAGCGCCCTCCGGCTCGGCTACAGCGATGACCTGCAGGAACGCTGGCGCTCTGCCATCGAGGAGATCTGCGATGCCTGCGTGGAGCTGAGCGCCGGCTGCGTCGGTGCGCTCATCGTCATCGAACAGCAGACACGCCTCGGCGAACAGATCGAGAACGGCACCATCATCAATGCCGACATCAGCGCCATGCTCCTGGGCAACCTGTTCTTCAAGAACTCCCCCCTCCACGACGGCGCCATCATCGTCCGCGATGCCAAGATCCACGCCGCCGGCTGTCAGCTCCCGAAACCGCAGAATGAGAAGGTCATCAACAAGAAGCTCGGCTCGCGTCACCGCGCGGCCATCGGTATGAGCGAGAACTCCGATGCGATCATTCTGGTCGTTTCGGAGGAGACAGGACAGATCTCCGTTGCGGAAAACGGCTCTCTCACGCGCAATTTTACACGCGAGAAGCTCCAAAGCCTGCTGACCGACCGCCTGGTGCCGGATACGGGCGACAAGAAGCGGCTCTTCCGTTTCAGAAACAGGAAGGAGGCGCAGCATGAAGAAGATCATTCATAATCTCTCAAATGTCTTTGCGGATTTCTTCACCCGGCGTCCGGTCGTCATTATGCTCTCGATCCTGGCGGCGGTTGTCATCTGGTTCGCGATCGTCATGAAGGTCTACCCGTCCACACCGGTGCGGTTCTACAACATCCCCGTCCAGATCGACACCACCGGCACCAATGCCGAAGCCAACGGCTTGTCCGTCGTGGACAACGAAGTCCAGACCGTCAGTGTCGAGCTTGTCGGAAACCGTTCGCAGATCGGCCTGCTGACCGCGGAGGATCTGGTCGCAACAGCCGACCTCGGCGCCATCAGCGCTTCCGGACAGTACACCCTCAACCTGGACGTCCACGCCACCAACGGCATCACCTTCGATGTGCGCTCCATCACCCCCACGACGACCAATGTCAAGCTCGACAAGATCGAAACACGCACATTTGACGTGGAGGCATCCTTCCCGAATGTCGTCGTGACCTCCGGCCATGTGCTGGATATGGAGGACGTTTCCTGTGAGCCTTCCTCCATCGAGATCACCGGCCCCTCCGCACAGCTTGCGGAGATCGGCAAGGTCGTGGTCTATTCCAACAAATCGACGGAGATCTCCAGTTCCTATTCGCTCTATTCCAGCGATGTCCAGCTCTATACGAATGACGGCGCCAGACTCGATGCCGAGAACCTGACCATCCCGTCCGTGGACTTCCAGATCAGCATCCCGATCCTCACGCAGAAGGAGCTTGCCCTCACCTACGACCTCATCGGCACGCCCAGCGGCTTCGATCAGGACTGGCTGCATGAGCATCTGAAGCTCTCCGAGGACTCCATCACGCTCGCATCGCAGACAAGTTCCGCCTTCGCGGACAAGGACTCCCTGAGTGTGGACTATGTGCGCCTGAGCGAGGTGGGACTGGACTACAGCGACACCATGGACATCACGCTCACGGACGAATACATCAATATGAGCGGTATCCAGCAGGTGACGCTGACGCTCGACAGCGAGGGGCTCTCCAGCCGCACCTTCACGGTGGACAAGGACAACATCTCGATCATCAACCAGCCTACGGGCTACAACTTCGGGCTGGTGACCGACAAGCTGAGCGTCACCATCGTCGGTGAGGCGGAATCCATCGAGAACATCGACAGCGACGACATCATTGTGACGGTGGATCTGCTCAACTACGACGTGGAGTCCAACGCCAGCGAAAGCTTCCTGTGGCAAGCCAACATCTCCTTCTACCAGTACGACCGCGTCTGGGCGCTGGGCACCTACCGCATCTCCCTGAACCGCACGAGCGCGGCGGACTTGGACTTGAATG
>JAFPXW010000213.1 GCA_017394565.1 Oscillospiraceae bacterium
CCCTCCTGATGTCCGTAGACGTCGTTGACGGTTTTCAGGAAGTTGATGTCCAGCTGCACGATCATGCAGATCGGGCTGTTTTGCAGCTCCTTTTCCTTTTCGTTGAAGGCAAGGCGGTTGCGCATATTGGTCAGACCGTCCATATACGCCAGCTGTGCCTTGACCTCGGCGCGGTCCTTGTCCAGACGCATCTGCGTGTACTGCTGCAACAGATGGAAGCCGACCAGCACCAGAAAGATCATCGCGCCCATCTGCGTAAAGAAGCCAAAACCGAACAGATTTGTCATTCCTGTCAGGAATCGGGCAATGTCTGCCAATGCGCCGAACGCCATAGCGCTCGCGCTGATCAGCAGAATATTCATGAAGCGCTGTTCCACATTTTTCAGGTGGAACGCCCTTGCGATCATAAAGAAGCTGATGCCGATCGCCAGGACACAAAGCGCCTGTGAGATCATGACAAGATCGTGGAAATCGCTGGCACCTGTGACTGTGAGCGTCAGGGTGACTCCGAGATTCACGCCGATGGCGATCAGGATCGCCACGAGAGAACGGGAATTCGGGCGATTGGTCGCGGTCGCGATGAAGGAAAGCCCCGGATATGGCACCAGGATCAGTGATACATAATTCACGATCCGGATCAGTGCCGGATTCTGTGTCAGAAGCTGCGGGATGTAGGTGTCGTTCATGGACCAGAGCGCCATCAGAAGCGCAAAGGAGCCGAGCGTGATAAATTCCGTTTCCCTGGAGTGCAGCTGGAGGTTACGGATCAGATTGACAATGATGAGTACAACACCAAACGATGCCATGATCAGGCAGAAGCAGAACCCGGGCATCCCTTGCTTATAGGTCTCCGCCATAAATGCAGCCCCGTCCATCGCCCGGACTTCGCGGAAACAGATCTGGTTGTCAAAAATCGGGTGTGCCTCGATCCTGATGGTTTTTGTGTGCGCAGGAATGGTGACCGCGTGAAGGTACATTCCATAGGACTTGCCATAGATCGCCGGATACTGCGGATCGTAGTCATAGACCAGATCGCTGTCCGCATAAACCGAAAAAGTAGTATCTACGCTTTTGAAGCATAGCCGGAGCGTGCGGAAGTCAATTTCCTGCACATCGCAGAATATCTCTGTATCGGATGACGGAAGTGATCCGATGTCGAGCGGATCTCCGGAACGATCATGCCATTCGGTCAGCTCCGTCTCGCTGTTGTTGTAGTATTTGTGTACGTCAGAGCCGAAGATCCCCACGAGAAAGATCATCACAATGAGCATCCCGACCATGATCAGATACAATGGCTGACAGACCTGATTGATCCGTCCAATTCTGTTGCCCAGCTTCATCACCTCCCTGCCTCATATTCTGAAAAGCACATACTCTTATTGTATCAAAATCGAGCTAAAATGTCAATAGGATTCGCATATTTCTTTCAAAAACCGCGTAAACCATGCTCACAGAACCCTCCGGCACTTGACACAATGCATAAAACGGGGTATAATAGATACATGATTTTTGGAAAGGTTCAGGTGATATGCCATGATCCAGGAGATTTGCAGAGATGAAACATTTC
>JAFPXW010000214.1 GCA_017394565.1 Oscillospiraceae bacterium
GAGGTACAGGTAGTTTCCTGGTACGACAACGAGAACTCCTACACCTCTCAGATGGTTCGCACCATCAAGTACTTCGCAGAGCTGGGCTAAGCAGTACGGCAGCCCGTGCTGGCATGACGCAGTAACAGGTTCTCTGTTGCTGACAGTTTAGCGCTTGCGTTGTAAAGCGATTTTTCGCAAAGCCCCCAATGCCTTACGGCAAAGGGGGCATTGCTTTTGCATGGATATGAACAAATCCCCTTGCTGTTGGGCAAGGGGATATTTTTTTACTCTGTTACTGTATACATCTGTGCTGCATCCGCTTTGGTGGCGTGTTCGGAAACGACGAGGACGCGCACCTTGACGGGCTTTGCGCCCATCTGGATCTCGATGATGTCGCCCTCCTTCACGTCGTAGGACGCGCGGGCGACCTTGCCATTGACGACGACCTTGCCGGCGTCACAGGCTTCGTTGGCGATGGTGCGGCGCTTGATGAGCCGCGAATTCTTGAGATATTTGTCAAGCCGCATGGGGGGAAACTCCTTATTGTGTAATAGCTACAGAAAAAGCCGGAAAACTCCGGCTTTTTCGCATTTTGTTCGGTCAATCAGTCTTCTTTTGTATTCACCGCATCTCTCAGGCCTCTGCCTGCCTTGAATGCAGGGGCTTTGGCCGGCGGGAGCTGGATCGGCTCGCGGGTGCGGGGATTGAGGCAGCGCTTTTCTGCGCGCTCACGGACATCGAAGGTACCAAAGCCAGTCAGTACGACCTTTTCTCCGGTCCCGAGGGTATCGCGGATGGTATCAAAAATGAAATTCACATCCTCCTCTGCGTCCTTCTTCTTGCGGTCACGGGCTTTTGCATACATTGCGATCAGTTCAGACTTGGTCATAAATGTTTCCTCCTGATAAGATTTCGTGCAAGGCATCGCCTTGCGATAGAACATTATTTTCTCCCTATCCCCTGATTCTGTCACGCCTGGGGCTTCTGCGGTGCAAGCCGCTGCTGCTCCTTGGCGTTCTCCCAATATACGTCAAGCTCCTCGATGCTCATTTCCGGCATCTTCTTGCCGTCGGCGATCACGAGCTGTTCGGTGTCGGCAAATCTCGAAATAAACTTGTTGGTGGCCTTTGTCAGTGCCTCCTCCGCATCAATGCCGAGGTGACGCGCGGTGTTGACGCAGGAGAAGAGCAGGTCGCCCAGTTCCTCCTCCATCATGCCCTTGTCGCCGGCCGCGATCGCCGCCTGCAGCTCAGAACGCTCGGCTCTGACGCAATCAAATGCCGCATCGGTATTGTCGAAATCCATGCCGGCTCTGGCGGCACGTTTCCCGACCTTCTGCGCACGGGCGAGGGCTGGCAGGGACTTGGCAACGCTGTTTAAGGTATCGGCGTAGGTTTCCTGGCCCTTGGTCTCCTTTTTGATGGCGTCCCAGTTTTTGAGGACGGTCGCGGTATCGTCAGCCTTGACATCGCCAAAGACGTGCGGATGGCGGACGATCAGCTTCTTGCAGATCTCGTCACAGACCGCCTCGAAATCGAAGGCCTTCTCCTCCTCCGCCAGCGTGCAGTGGAACACCACTTGCAGCAGCACATCGCCCAGCTCCTCGCGCATGAGATCCATGTCGAGCAGGTCGATGGCTTCGACGGCTTCGTAGGCTTCCTCCAGAAAGTCATTGCGGATGGACTGGTGATCCTGTTCCTTGTCCCACGGGCAGCCGCCCGGAGAGCGCAGGAGCCGCACGATCTCGCGCAGATCCTCGATCCCGTAGTGATCCTTCTGCGTGTACTCTACCATAGCGCCTCCTTACCGAAGCTCTGTCGGCACAAAACCGACCTTCTTGTAGACCTTGTTGAGTGTGCGGTAGGACATCTTCAGCGCTTCGCCGGCGCACCTGGTGTAGCACTCCTTCAGGTAAGCCTTGTCCTGGATGAGGCGTGCGTATTCGCTGCGGACGGGTTCCAGGTGGTCTGCCACGGCCTCGCCGACTGCCAGCTTGAAATCGCCGTAGCCCTTGCCGTCGAACTCCCTGACCGCGTCGTCGATGGACTTGCCGGTGACTACGGAGTAGATGGTCAGCAGGTTATTGATGCCGTCCTTGCCTTCGCGGTAGACGATCTCCATCTCGGAGTCGGTCACGGCACGCTTGAACTTGCGGATGATGGTGTCCTTGTCATCCAGGATGAGGATGACGGCATTCGGGTTGGTGTCGGACTTGGACATCTTCTTGGTCGGATCCTGCAGGCTCATGACCTTGGCACCGATGGGCGGCATATAGCCCTCCGGAACCTTGAGCGTCTCGCCGTATCTGCCGTTGAAGCGGTTTGCGATATTTCTGGCAAGTTCGAGGTGCTGCATCTGGTCGATGCCGACCGGAACGAGGTCAGCCTGATAGATCAGGATATCCGCCGCCATCAGAACGGGGTAGTCAAACAGTCCGGCATTGATGTCGTCCGGGTGCTTGCGGGACTTGTCCTTGAACTGCGTCATGCGCGACAGCTCACCAAACTGTGTCGAGCAGTTCAGCACCCACGCAAGCTGGGAATGTGTCGGGATATGGCTCTGGATGAACACCAGCGATTTATCGAGGTCGATCCCGCAGGCCAGGAGCTGGGCATAGGCTTCGAGTGTTTTCTGGCGAAGCTGTGCCGGCTCGATCCGGACGGTGATCGCGTGCTGGTCAGCGATAAAGTACAGACAGCGGTACTGTTCCTGCAGGGGGCCCCAGTTGCGGACAGCGCCGATGTAGTTGCCGAGCGTGAAGGTTCCCGTCGGCTGGATGCCGCTGAGGATGACTTTTTTCTCTGGTGCATCAGCCATTGGTCTTACCGCCTTCCGGAAGTCCCTCCGCATCACGGAGCTGTGCCAGACGCAGCGCACCCATCACCTGCTGATAGAGGTAATACACCACGCGCTTCTCCTTGTCGTCCTCTTTCAGATCATGCGGATCGATCTCCGCCTTGTAGACGCCGCGCTTGGTCATGAGGTACACGAAGTGCTTGCTGCCGACCGGGAGTGCGAATGCGGAGGTGCGCTTGCCCTCCTTGGCCTTCAGCGGTGTGGAATTCAGGACGAGGTTGCGGGCAGCCTGTACCACGGACTTGTACTTGGTGGAAGCACCGGTGTACTCCGCGCCGTTATTGAAGTAGAGGTTTGCCGCACCATTGATGAAGCAGACCATCGTGGCCAGCACTGCCGGTCCCATCGGGATGTCGATGACCACGCCGTAGACTTCCTCCGGCTTGAACTTGATGTCCTTGAACTGTGCCGGCGGAATATGCAGTGCGCTGTTTCTGGTCTGGAGGTATTTCGGAGTCACCGGATACGGATCCAGCGGAGAACGTCTTACTGTTGCCATAACGATAGATTTCCTTTCTATTTTGTGGATTCACATAACAAGATTCTAAAATACAGTGCGTAGTGCGTGGTTCGTAGTTGAATGTGTCGCCTGACGGCGACGTATTTAAAACAGCTTACGCAAAACGCTAAACAATTTTCTAAGAGATGTTTTCCCTTAGTCGGAAGCGTATCAGTTCGTAGTGGTTTCATTTCATCAGATCCGCGATAGCTAAGCAGATGCCCAGCGAGCGTGCGAGCGCAGGCAGTCGCTTATACAGAGTAGGACACCGAAACTACGCAGCTATGCATAAGCGATCAGCACCAAATCAAAGATTTGGGCTGCCTGCTTAACTACGCACTACGAACTACGCACTCGACTTACCGATCAGTCAAACATTTCTTTTGTCAGTCTGCCGAGGATCTCGACGCCCTTGTCGATGGCTGCATCGGTCGGCGTGGAGTAGTTCATGCGGAACGAGTAGGTCACATCCTGCTCGGAGATCATGAATGCGCTGCCGGGAACGACGGCGATCTTGTTTTCCGCAACGGCTCTCGTGCAGAAGCCCATCATGTCGCTGCCCTCCGGAAGCGTACACCACAGGAACAGGCCGCCCTCCGGACGGGTGAAGCTGACCTTCTTTGAGAAATGTGCTTCCATGCCGTTCATCATGCGCTCGGCCTTCTGCTTGTAGATGGCGCGGAGGCCTGCGAGGTGTGCGTCGAAATCGACCGACTGCATGAACCGGTACGCGAGCATCTGGCCAAAATTATTGGTATGCACGTCCGAGACCTGCTTGCAGACGACCATCTTCGAGATGACGTCCTTCTGTGCGATGGCAAAGCCCACACGGATACCCGGCGACAGCACCTTCGAGAAGGAGCCTGCATAGATGACTCTGCCGTCCGTATCCAGCGACTTGATGCTCGGAACGTCCTCGCCTGCGAAGCGCAGATCACCATAGGGGTTGTCCTCCAGGATGGTGGTGTTGTACTTCTGTGCGAGCGCGTACAGTTCCTTGCGGCGGCGGAGCGTCGTGGTCTTGCCGGTCGGGTTCTGGAAATTCGGGATGAGATAGATCAGCTTGGTGTTGGGATTGGCTTTGAGCGCTTCCTCCAGCTTCTCAGGATCCATACCCTCGTCGTCCAGCGGAACGCCCACGAGGTTGACATTATAGGACTTGAACGCATTGAGCGAGCCGATAAAGCTCGGTGCTTCCGCGATCAGCGTATCGCCCGGATCACACAGGGACTTGCACGCCAGCTCCATGACCTGCTGTGCGCCGGAGGTCATGATGAGATCCTCCGTCTCCGGCTTGAAGTTGCCGGCGGCCTGCATTCTCGCCTTCATGGTATCCCGCAGCGGTGTGTAACCCTCGGTGATGCCGTACTGAAGCACATTGATCGGCTCCTCTGCGAACATCTCCTGCGCGATGCGCTGCACGTCAGCCACCGGGAACGCCTCGGGCGCCGGGTTGCCTGCCGCAAACGAGATGACAGACGGATCCGCCGTGAACTTCAGGATCTCACGGATCGCGGACGCCTGAAGGTGCGATACTTTTTCAGAGAATGAATAATTCATAAAAAGACTTCCTTTAACATATAGTCTGATGAAAGGGACTTGTGATGCAAGGATACAAGACCTACTATCTATTTTACAACAAAATCCGATTTATGTCAAGGGGATTTGTGACGATTTAACAATTATTTCGCAAAAAAAACTCACCCATGCCGCAGAAGCCGGACTTTTGCGACACGCGGCGATTCCAGAAACACGCCAATTCCCATACCAACCCCAGAAAGAAGGTCACGCGATGCACCGATCATCCAGATCATCCAGATCATTCAAGCATTCTCCGGACTTGTCCGCATTCCTGCGCGGCTCGCTGCTGCTGACGCTCTCCGGCGTGGCCGCAAAGCTCTGCGGTGCGCTGTTCCGGCTGCCGCTGACGGCACTGCTGGGCGGCACGGGGATGGGGTATTATTCCACGGCGTATGGGCTGTTTCTGCCGCTGTACGCGGTGCTGGTGACGGGACTTTCGACGGCGGTGGCACGACCGGTCGCCGGATGTGCAGGACGCGGTGACCTGGCCGGTGCGGTAAAGATCCGCCGGACGGCACGGTGGTTATTTCTCGTGACGGGACTGCTCGGGACGGCGGCGGCTCTCATGGGTGCCAGGGGCTTCACGGTCGCATCGACGGGTTCTGCGGACG
Source organism: Oscillospiraceae bacterium (assembly GCA_017394565.1). Taxonomy (GTDB): domain Bacteria; phylum Bacillota; class Clostridia; order Oscillospirales; family Ruminococcaceae; genus UBA3855. The sequence continues at coordinate 5,530 of JAFPXW010000214.1, forward strand.
CCTGCCCTGCGGTGCTGATGATCGCGCCGGCGATTTTGCTTTGCAGCCTGACGGCGGTGGAGCGCGGCTATTACGAGGGGCTCTGCGATATGCGCCCGACAGCAGTTTCGCAAGCCGTGGAAGCCGTCTGCAAGCTCGTGCTGGGGCTCTGGCTGTGCCAGCGGTTTCTGCGCGAACCTCCGGCAGTTCTGGCGCGGTGTCCGCGTGATGTCTGCGGTGCGTGCGGCGCGGTGCTGGGCGTGACGCTCTCCTCACTTGGCGGCTGGCTGTGCGTGCTGCCGTTCGGGTGGCGGAGGGGCAGAATTTCCACAAGCTCTCCCCTTTCCACCAGAGATGTCCTGCGCGAATTATACGCGGTACTCATCCCGGTATCGCTCGGTGCGCTGGTGACGAACCTGACCTCGCTCCTCGACCTCGTGACGGTCATGCGGATGCTCCCGAAGGGCGAAGATCCGGCGTTTGTGTACGGTTCGTTCATGGGGATGGCGGTCGCGGTATTCAGTCTGGTGCCGTCGCTGACGAATCTCCTGGCGAAGGGCGTTCTTCCCTGTGCGGCGCAGGCGTGGGCGAAGGGCGACCGCGCCCAGACCGCGGCACTTGCCGCCAATGCGCTGTCGCTGACGGGACTGGTGAGCCTTCCGGCCGGGTGCGGCATCTTCGTGCTGGCAAGAGGATGTCTGGAATTTCTCTTTGCCGGACGGGACGCGGAGATCGCGGCGTCTTATCAGAGTCTGCAAGCCCTTGCGCCGGCGGTGATCTGCCTGTGCCTGACGTATCCGGCATTCAGCCTCCTGCAAGCCATCGGAAAGGCGCAGCTTCCGGTGTATCTGATGCTTCCGGCGCTCGCGGTCAAGCTTGCCGGCAATCTCCTGCTCGTCCCCAAATACACAGCCCCCCCAGCGCCTGCCGCGCACAAAAACGCGATCCTCTGCGGAAAACTCCCGATCATCCGTCCGTAGACCACCCATGCCGCGGATGCGCAGGCGAGGGCGGAGAAGCTTTGCGGCAGGAGGAAACGGCGTAGTTGCAGTGGCTCACCAAGCGCACGTCGGAGCGCGATCAGGGCACCGGTCAGGATCA
>JAFPXW010000215.1 GCA_017394565.1 Oscillospiraceae bacterium
CCTTCTCCATCAGCTTGCGGAAGCCCTCGAACATCTGCTCACGGGTGAAGCCGTACTTGGCATCCTCCGGAGAATCCATGATCTGCGTAGAAATCGTGAACTTGCCGCCGGCATTGTAGCGACAGCAGATGGTTTCCGGAATACCGGTCAGCTTGTCAAGGTAGTCCACGTGCGTCAGGTCATCGAGGTTGATGTATGCGCCCAGCTTGTACGCAAGCTCGTAATCCTGCGCCGGTGTCACATTCGAGGAGAACATGATGTCGCTGCCGGAAAAACCGCAGGCCTCCGACATTTGCAGTTCGGTGTAGGACGAGCAGTCCACGCCGCAGCCTTCCTCCTTGAGGATCTTCAGGATGAACGGGTTCGGCGTTGCCTTGACAGCAAAATACTCCTTATAGCCCTTGTTCCAGGCAAAAGCCTTCTTGACAAGACGGGCGTTCTCGCGGATGCCCTTTTCGTCGTAAATATGGAACGGGGTGGGGTAGGTCTTTGCGATCTCCTCAGCCTGTTCCTTTGTAATAAACGGAATTTTCTCCATGGGAATCACTCCTTATCTGAGTTATCTGAGATACACTTTATTATATCATATTCGTGTGGATTCGTCAAGATGTGCGGAAATTTCTTTCAGAAATTAAGTTCGCGCATCGCATCCTCCACATCCAGATCCAACTCGAACCACTCAATCACATACAGCACATCAGAAGCCAGAATATCACGCAGTTCCTGTCTGGAATCAGCTTTCAGATCCTGGAAGACTGTCGCTGCCGCGATGGAAACCTTATCAAAGATCTTCTGCACCTTCGCCGGCTCACGCTGCCCTTGCTCCAGTGCTGAAATCGCCTGTTTCAGGTGATTTTTGAGCTGGTCGGTACTTTTCTTCGGGAAGCTGCTGTCACCGTACAGATCAGCAAGCAGCTCATAGGAATCGTCAAATTTCATGTTTTCCTCCAAGATTGTCATGCATCAGCCTTGCAGAATTTCCGCAATGCGCTCCGCAGAAATGCTGGTTTCCGGCTGGAATTCGGGCGAATTGACATAATCAAGCAATCCCTTTGCAAACGCACGGACTTCCGGTCGCTCCATGATGTCGGACAACCGCGAGGTGCAGACCAGAAGCCTGCCCCTGCCGACGCGGCACTCGAACAGCAGTCCCAGTTTGTGATTGCGCTCGAAATTGTCGATCATCTGCACGATCGGCTTGACGGGTGTGCCATCGAGGATCGCGAGGTCGGCATTTGTCACGATGTCGTACCACTGCGGCGTGGACCAGCGTTCCGGACGGATCGCATGGACTGCCGGATGGCGCTTTTCGATGCAGAGTCCCAGCGTCCCGACCGGTACTTCCTTTCCCATGCTCTCGGAAATGCTCCGGAACATCGGATAGCACCAGAAATCGGCACAATAGAAGCCTTTCACCTTGTTTTTCAGCTCATTCGGCAGGAACAGCACCGCGCCGCCGCTTTCGAGTTTTGCGAGGGCTTCCTTCAGGTCAGACGTCACGCAGACGGAATTGCTTTTGAGCTCCACGGGCTTCAGCGGCGGGAACTGCCACAGCTTGTAGGTGTTCTGCGTGTGCGGCAGCTTCAGCGTCACGTCTATGCGGTGAACGGTGCTGGCCGGCGGGAATTCGACATCGATCGTGCCGAGGTCAAACAATCCCTGCCCGTTGATATTCACGTCGATCAGCCCCTTGCGGACGACGTTCTGACCGCGGCTGATCTCGTATTTCAGCTTCTGGTGGATGCCGTAGGGCGCGTGGTGGCGAAGCTTCACCTGCATCGTGAGCCGGTTCGTCAGGCAATGATCCGGGAAAAGCCCCAGCAGCACCGAATCCGAACAGAAGCCGCGCCATTCCTCCGGCGTGGTCGTTCCCTTGGGATCCATGAACGCATCGAGGATGCCGACGAGCGCTGTTCCCTGCCCGGAAAAGTCCTGAATATCGAGGATCTGGAAGCCTGCCACAGATTCCGAACGCATCGCGGCTTCCAGTTCCTCCTTGTAGCACTGCACCGCCAGCTTGCCGGAACAGGTGAAGAAATCCTGCCACTGCGCGAGCATTCCGGCTTTGTCGAGCCTGTCGCGGAAAAGCTCGAAATTCCGTGCTTCCAGAACGCCTGTGTATTTTGGGATCTCATCGAAATTCGGGTACGTCACATACTGCCCGATCTCGTGCGTGATGACCGGCTTGTCCGGATTCAGACCGCCTGCCGCTTGATCGATGCGGACCTTTTTGACGCCAGTGCCGTACTGGATCTCGATCTCCTGCGCACCGTCTGGTGTCGTTTCGGCAGTCGAAACATCCGGATGGATCAGCGGATCGTAGCAATGAGTTGTCGAGGGACGTTCCGCCTGCACATGACCGAACGGCTGATCGCAGGCGCCGTAGCTTCCGCGGATCAGGCGGTCCTTTGACAGCCGGACACCCACAAAATAATCATCCTCTGGCAGGATCGCCGGCCAGAACTGGAAATTATTGCAGCCCTGTGTCATCAGGATGCGGTGTTCTTTTTGCTTGTAATAACGCAGAATTTCTCCCATTCGTTCCGGACTTCCCCAAAGCTCGTTGCCAAGGGAAAACAGGCAGAACGACGGGTGATTTCCGAATGCTTCGAGAATGCGGCGGCCTTCGGAAATGAGGTACGCCTGTTCCTGCGCGTTGTAATCCGCATCCTCCGGCGCATGGACAGAACCCCAGAACGGGATCTCCGGTTCCATGAAAATGCCCAGCCGGTCTGCTGCCGTGAACGCGGCCTCCGGCGGTGTGCAGGTGTGGAAACGATAGTGATTGATGCCGTAGGACTTGGCAATTTTCATCACGCGCATCCAGCTTTCGACATCCGTGGGGGCAGCGCCCTCCAGTGGAAAGATCATGCCGTCGTGCTTGCCGCGCAGCATCAGCGGTCTGCCGTGGTTGGTGAAATACTTGCCTTCCGCACGGAAATCCGTCAGTCCGAACGAAACCTCCGTCACATCGGAAGATCCGTAGGGGCGCAGCCTGATCTGCGCGGTAATGGGCGTATATTCGTCCCAGAGAGGCGCATCCTCCCCCAATTTCATCACTGCAACAGAATCGCCGTCCGCTGTCCTTCCTACGCGAAGCACCTGCTCCGGGATCGGCGAAACTTCGCCTATTTCACTGATCCAGCTTCCCGATGCCTGGACCATATTAACTCTACCCTCCACGTGCATCCGGAATGTCGCGGTTCGTGCCTGCGCATCGGTTTCCACGCGGACGGAGGTGATGCAGTTTTCCTCAAAGAAACACAGTCCGATCTCGCCGGTAATGCCATTCCAGTTCGTCTGCGTGTCGGGTGATGTCATGTGTCCGCCCTTTGTCGGATAACCCGAATTATCCACGCAGATCGTGATCTGTACGTTTTCCGCCTGCGAAAATGCCGTCAGATCGTAGCAATGCGGCGTGCAGAGGCTGTTCTGCGAGCCGATGCAGTTCCCGTTGATCCAGACGGTCGTGATGCGCGTACGTTCGAGGAAAAGCTGCATTTTTTTCCCGCGCAGGTGTTCCGGAATGTGTACCTCACGCCGGAACCACGCATACCCCAGAAACGGGTAGCGTTCTGTCAGGAAGCTGTCCTCGCGTTCGGGATTCGGTTTGCCTTTCTTCGCCTGTGCCGTCGTGCCGGGAAGACGCATCGTGTCTGTGAAAGCACTCTGTTCCGGCAGAAAACCGGC
>JAFPXW010000216.1 GCA_017394565.1 Oscillospiraceae bacterium
CTGTTCCTCTTACGTCAAGGAACGGACTTCCTTCTGCATCTATAGCTAATTCCTCGCCATCCTTGAATTCCAGTGTGAAGTTTCTGTATGCTGCACTGTATCTGAAGTCCTTGATGGTAAGTGTTTCTCCTGTTTCTGCTACTTCCGCAGGAATGGAACTACTACCACATGGATCAGCGCATTAATGATCGCGGTGTTATGATCGACAAGGAGCTTGTGCAGCAGGCGATTATCTGCGATATGGCGCTATCTGAGGCTATGACGAAGAGAGCCTATGAGCTGACAGGCTTGAAAATCCCAATTCTGTCTCACAACTCAAGGCATGGCTTGATGAGCGAGGGATATCCGTGGACAACCTCGGCAAAAAGGATGTATCTGCGCTGATCGCTGATCTGGACAAGCACAGCATCGACACAGAAGCCCTCGACATGATGAAGCTCCGCCTTCAGATGGCGAAATCCTCTGTGAAAAAGTATCAGGCGGCAGAGAGATACATCTGCACCGATGGCAGAGCGCACGGACTGTTCCAATTCTCCGGTGCCAACCGCACGCAGCGGTGGGCAGGGCGCGGCATCCAATTGCAAAATCTGCCGCAGAACCACATTGCAACGCTCGATGAAGCCCGTGATCTTGTGAAACTCGGATGCTTCGACATGATCGAGGTGCTGTACGGCAACACACCGGATATCCTGTCACAGCTTATCCGCACCATGCTGATTCCGAAACCCGGCTGTGAATTCATCGTGGCAGACTTCTCTGCTATTGAGGCTCGTGTGCTTGCATGGCTTGCCGGAGAGCAGTGGAGGCTTGATGCTTTCAAAGCCGGACAGGACATCTACTGTGCCTCGGCATCGCAGATGTTTGGCGTGCCTGTGGTGAAACACGGCATTAACGGCGAACTTCGGCAGAAGGGCAAAGTCGCGGAGCTTGCCTGTGGATACGGCGGCGGCAGTGGTGCGCTGATCTCTATGGGCGCACTGGATATGGGGCTGAAGGAAGATGAACTGCCGGATATCATTTCAAGCTGGCGCGACGCTAATCCAGAAATCGTGAAATTCTGGTATGCTGTCGAGAAGGCAGCCATTGAGACCGTCAAGGATCACAATGACAGATCGGTCGGCAGAATAGGCTTTCAGTTTTCAGCAAATACGCTGTGGATCGTGCTTCCGTCAGGACGCAGGCTTGCATATATCAAACCGAGGTTACAGCCGAACCGCTTCGGGCGTATGGCACTGACCTTTGAGGGGCTTGGTGCAAACAACAAGTGGGTGCGAGGCGAGACCTACAGCGGCAAGCTGACGGAGAACATCACACAGGCGACTGCCCGTGACCTGCTTGCTGAAGCCATGTGGCGTATGGAGCGTGCAGGACTTGACATTGTCGGTCATGTGCATGATGAGGTCATTCTGGAAGTACCGAAGGGCAGTATCACAGTCGATGCCGTGTGCGGGATCATGAATGAAAATCCGCCGTGGTGTCCGGATGCGCCGCTGTCCGCCGCTGGGTACCTTGCCGAATCGTACTATTTCAAGGACTGATAACGGCTATTTTACGATAATAACAAGGAGGAAGATCACATGAAACAAGGCAGATCATTACCGGAGGTGCTGACGGAGCTTCAGCGTCAGAACGCAGCGAAGCAGGACTATATCAGTCCGGCGCAGGCATTTCACCTTGCCGATGACGGCAGCACCTTCGAGATGACGCATCTAAACACCGGCGCACAGGAGGTTTTCGGCACGACCGACCTCTTTCACAGACAGATCGGCAGTGCGCTGAATATCCCGGCTAAGTATTATGATCTCATGCGGAAGGAAAAGCCGGAGCTTCTGGCGCAGAACGTCAACGCATGGTTTGGCAGCCGTGAGCAGTCCTACATGGTACGCTCTATGGATTTCGGCAGCGGCAGAGTTGCTCGTGCGCTGCTTTCCGACCGCTACCGCCGCATCGACAATCTGGAGGTCGCATCCGCTGTCCTGCCGCTTTTCGCCGGCAAGGAGGAGATGGAGGTCGTTAGCTGTGCCGTAACTGATACAATGTTGGCGATTAAGATCGTAAATCATCGACTGGAAGCGCAAGTCGTTCCCGGCGATTATGTGCAGGCCGGTGTTGTCATCCGCAATTCGGAGGTCGGTCTCGGCGCTGTCTCGGTACAGCCGCTGGTATACCGTTTGGTATGTTCCAATGGTGCTATCGTAAATGACTTCGGAGAGCGAAAGTCCCATGTTGGCAGACAGGTGAAGGCTCTGGAAGATAGTTTCGATGTGTACACCGATGCTACGCTCAAAGCTGAAGATGATGTGTTCCTCATGAAAATGAAGGACGCAACCCTCGCCGCTATTGAGGAGGCACGTTTCGCACAGATTGTCGGTCGCCTGCAGGATGCAACCCACGCTCGTATCACAGGGCGTGTGCAGGATGTCATCGAGCTGACCGGCAAGGCGTATGACCTCAATCAGCCGGAGCAGGACAGCATTCTCAATTATCTGATTCAGGGCGGCGATCTCTCCCTCTACGGTCTCAGCAATGCCATCACACGCGCTTCGCAGGATGTAGAGTCCTACGACAGAGCGACTGCGTTAGAGGGCATCGGATGGCAGGTGGCTACTATGACAAGAAATCAGTGGGAGGAAATCAATGCATGAGCAGAACTTGGAAAGACAGACGCGGGTATAAGACCAAACGCCGACACCGTTCGTATACCACATCGGATTATGAGAACCGCACCCGCGGAGGTTACGAGGACTATGACCACAGCGATCAGGAGCTGTATGTTGACGATCAGTGCTGCGAGAACTGCCGCTACCGCTACAATTGTCACCATACGCCGTTTCCATCCGGATGGTGCGAATACTGGAAGGGCGGCGATGTATGAGGGAATATGTTGTCGAGAACGAGTTTGTCAAAGCGGTTCGTAAGGCTGGTGGCGTGGCATACAAGCTGACGAGTCAAACCGCAAATGGACTGCCGGACAGACTCGTTCTGTTCCCGGCGGCAAAGACGATATTCGTGGAGCTGAAAGCGCCGGGGAAGATGATGCGGCCTCTTCAGCGTAAAAGACGGTATCAGCTTATGAAGCTCGGCTTTCCTGTTCTCTGCATTGACAGGATGCCGCAGATCAGACCGTTTATCACAGCGGCGCTGTCATGGACACCCGGTGAGTTATTTCCGGAGGGCATCGGCGCAAGGATTCCTGATTTGGAGATTACTACGCTGCCGTCAGAACATTCTGACCTTGATGACTTCGGTGAAACGCTTGAACCCATTGATCCGGAGGACTTGATGGGCTTCTATGAACTTGACGAGGACGGTGATGATGCTTGAAATTTGTACCGCACGACTACCAAAGTTACTGTATTGAGTATATCAAGACACACATCATTTCCGCCCTATTCCTCGACATGGGACTTGGAAAGACGGCAGTTACGCTCACGGCACTCCGTGATCTCATGTTTGATGAGCTGAAAGTGTCGAAGGTTCTCGTCATCGCCCCGCTTCGTGTCGCCCGTGACACATGGCCTTCGGAGGTGAAGAAGTGGGACCACCTGACCGAACTTGAAATCTCCGTCATTGTCGGCTCTGCGAAGGAGCGTACCGCAGCGGTGAATCACAACGCTTTCATCTACATCGTCAACCGCGAGAACGTGAAATGGCTTGTCGAGTATTACGAGAAGAATGGTCTCCGCTGGGACTTTGACATGATCGTCATTGATGAGTTGTCCAGTTTCAAAAACTACCAGTCTCAGCGTTTCAAATGGCTGCGTAAGGTACGTCCGTTTGTAAAGCGATGGGTAGGGCTTACAGGAACACCGACCTCCAACGGTCTGATGGACTTATGGGCGGAGATCGGTATCCTTGACGGCGGTGAGAGGCTCGGACGGTTTATCGGGCGCTTTCGGGAGTCTTATTTCAAGCCGAGCAGCATGAACCCAAGCACTGGTGTGGTCTTCAGTTATACACCACGCCCCGGCGCAGAGGAGCAGATCTATAACAAGATTTCCGACATCACGATTTCCATGAAGGCTCTCGACTATCTGGATATGCCGGAATGCGTATATGTGAACCATGAGGTGGAGATGAATGCCGCCGAACGCAAGCTGTACGATCAGCTAAAGCATGATCTCATTATCCCATTGGAGGACGGCGACATTGATGCGGCGAATGCAGCGAGTCTCAGTAATAAGTTGCTTCAAATGGCAAATGGCGCAGTCTATGACGAAAACAAGGAAGCCCGTGTCATTCATCAGCGCAAGCTCGAAATGCTGGAAGATCTCATCGAATCCGCAAACGGACAACCTGTGCTGATTGGCTACTGGTTCAAGCATGACCGTACTCGCATTGTGGAGTATCTGAATGCCTGCGACTACAGCCCTCGTGACATCAAGGACTCCGATGACATCACAGACTGGAACAACAGCAATATCCCCGTTGCACTTATACACCCTGCATCGGCAGGACATGGACTCAATATTCAGTCCGGCGGTCACATCATGATCTGGTTTGGACTGACATGGAGCTTGGAACTGTATCAGCAGACCAACGCCCGCTTGTGGCGGCAGGGGCAGCAGCACACGGTCACCATTCATCATATCGTCTGCAAGGATACAGTCGATGAAGATGTTTTGTCTGCACTCGCTAATAAGGATGTCACGCAGGAAAAGTTGATCGCAGCAGTAAAAGCCCGTCTTTAAAAAGGCGACAATTTGACGACAAAAAGGTAACGCCGCAAATATTACAATAAATGCTGCAAAACGGTAACGCCGTTATAAGTCCGTTTCTACTACCCACGGAGGTGAAAATCTATGGCTCGAAAGAACAACCGCATGAAAACCGAATACCACAGAGGGCTCGGCTTTGATCCGAGGAAATATACCACACCCGCACCGCGTTCATATACGCATCTCATCGCCCCTGACCGCACACCGCAGCGCGGAGACATCTGGTTCGCCAACCTCGGTACGCATCCCAATTCCAGTGTGCAGTCCGGCACTCGCCCCGTTGTTATTATCTCTAACAACATCGGCAACGCTCACGCTGACACCGTCAACGTGATCCCAATGACCAAGCATCTGAAGAAGCCGGAGCTGCCGTGCCATACACAGCTTGATCCGTTCAGCGTCGCCGGCGGCAGTCAGCTTCTTGCGCCGTCAATGGTTCTGGCGGAGCAGCTCACCACCATCAGCAAGTATGCGCTGAGAACTTATGCAGGGCATATCTCTGATGACGAGGCTATGAACCGCATCGAGACCGCTGTGCTGTCGCAGTTTGCATTGGAAAGGAGTGCTGCTGAATGCCTGTAAATTTCGTGAATATCCCGGATGTGCTGAAGCAGACGGCATCCTTCTGCGTCTGGAAGATGGAGAAGCGCAGCGGCAGACCGACCAAAGTGCCGTATAACCCGCGCACAGGAGCAATGGCGAGAACCAATGATCCGAGTACCTTTGCAGACTTCAACACAGCCATGAAGTCCTACGCTATCGGCGGATGGGTCGGCATCGGCTACAGAGTCTCCGAGGGCATCGGCGCAATCGACATCGACCACTGTATCCGTGATGACGGCAGTCTCAATGATGTCGCTGCGTCCATCCTCGGTATCTTCCCCGATGTGTATTTTGAAAAATCGCCTTCAGGTACGGGCTTGCGCGGCTTTTTCAAGCTCTCCCCGGACTTCGCCTATGATAAGACCGTGTATTATATCAACAACCGAAAGCACGGTCTTGAGGTCTATCTTCCCGGCGTGACTAACCGTTTCGTGACCGTCACCGGCGATATGTTCCGCAACGGAGCTGTTACCCGAAATGACGATGCTCTGCGCACACTGCTTGACACCTTCATGAAGCGCAGTGCCCGTGTATCTTCTAAAACTGTCGAACCTGCATCGTACCTCGATGATGACGGTGTCATCGCTCATGCATCTGCATCGGAATCCGGCGACAAGTTCAAGGCGCTCTATGCCGGTAACTGGGAGGAAGGCTACGATTCGCAGTCTGATGCGGATATGGCACTTGTCTCCATTCTTGCATTCTGGTGCGGCAATGTCGAGGAGCAGATCGACCGCATCTTCCGCACGTCCGGTCTCATGCGTGACAAATGGGATCGTATGACCGGCGACAGCACCTACGGTCAGATCACAATCAGAAATGCTGTATCCACAAATTCCGAGATCTACACGCCTATCGCAGATTCCTCTGCCGAGGATGACTTTGAAGCACTGGATGACGAGGAAGAAGCGGAGGTGCTGACCTTCGAGCCTGACCTCTCCCACATCACCCTCACCATCGAGGAAATGCGCCCGCATACAAAGCCCCGCTATCAGCGTGACGAGATCGGCATCGGTTATGCCTTTGCGGACTACTTCAAGCCCATCGCTCGTTTTGATCGTGAGCGCGGCATCTGGTATGTCTATGACGGCAAGGTCTGGCAGCCGGATGAAAATGCCCTCGCCGTGGCAGAGCTTGCGAAGATACTCGCTGATCGGCTGTATTCTTTTGCACTCCAGATCACAGACGAGGACACCCGCAACCGCTACATCAAGCGTGTGCAGAAGCTCCAAATGCGCAAAAACCGCCGCACGATGATCGAGGATGCGAAGTCTGTCTATCCGGTATCCCACACTGTTTTTGACCGCAATACCGATCTCTTCAACTGTCAGAACGGCACGCTGAACCTCACCACAGGTGAATTCCGTCCGCATGATCCTGCGGATTTTCTGACCATGATGTCGGGCATCACCTACGATCCCGATGCGACCTGTCCTCGTTGGGAGCAGTTCATCTCCGAAGTGATGATGAATGATGCCGACCTCGCTCTATATTTGCAGAAGGCACTCGGATATGCGCTGACCGGAGACACATCACTGGAATGCCTGTTCATCCTCTACGGTGCAACTTCCCGTAACGGCAAGGGTACCACAATGGAGACATTCCTCAAAATCATGGGCGACTACGGCAAAACCTCCAATCCGGAGATGCTGTCTACGAAATTCGGCAACACCAATGCCTCCGGACCGTCTGAGGAGATCGCCCGCCTTGCAGGTGTCCGTTTTGTCAATATCTCCGAGCCGGAAAAGAAAATCACCTTCAACGCAGCTCTTGTCAAGCGTATGACGGGTAATGATACGCTGAATGCGCGTTTCCTGCATGAAAATTCCTTCGACTTCCGTCCGAACTTCAAGATCTTCATCAACACCAACTACAAGCCGTCTGTATCGGATATGACACTGTTTTACTCCAACCGTCTGAAGCTCATCCCGTTCAAGCGCCATTTTGAGGAGCATGAGCAGGACAAAGGTCTCAAGGCGTTTTTCGCCGCACCGGAGATCCAGTCTGCGATCTTTAACTGGTGCTATGAGGGATACAAGCTGTTCCGCAAGCAGGGACTCGATGATCCGACCGCTGTGTCCGATGCTACGAGAGAATATCAGGAGGAGTCTGACCGCATCGGGCAGTTTGTAGCGGCATGGCTTGTGGAAGGTGAAGCCTTCGAGGTGCGAACCTCCGCGGTGTACAAGCTGTACGGCGAGTGGTGCGATAAGTACGGCTACCGCAAGGAAAACAGCACCAACTTCAATAACGCGATCCAGCGCTTCTTCCCTATTGTGCGAAAGCGTCCGAGCGATGGCAGCGGTGCGCAGAAAACGACAATGCTGGTGGGCTGTCGTTTCTTGGAGCATGAGAACGGCGAAGTAGATGAGGTGGAGGAATTTGCTGCTTTGGAGTGATGCTATCGGCAGCAGTCAGCAGTCAGCATTGCAAAGTGCAAATGCTCCGAGATCTATCGTTTTTCTCGAACCTACGCTGTTTTCCGCAACTGGGGCAGCGAGGGGCAAGTTTTTTTGGTGGTTATTATATATACATCTCTTTATATATATTACTATTTTTATTTGCCCCTATTTGCCCCAAATAAATAAAAATAATAGAAAAGATAAGAAGAATAGGGATTTTTCAAGTTTTTATACACTATTGCCTACCAATTTGCCCGGAATTGTAACATACAAACTGTGGATAGCGTCAGGGCGCTGACAGTGCCACGGTGTGTATCGGACAGGCTTGGCAAGGTGAGAGGCGTGAAACAAAATCAGCTATTATCAGGAGGTAGATACAATGCAGAGAACACTTTTGATCCGTGGAGATCTCGGACATGACTATCGTACGCCCATCGACAGCGTTCTCAACGGTGTGCTTCAGAGCCAGCCGGAGATGAAAATGGAGAGGGTAACAGTGCTTCAGATCAAGGAAACTTCCTGCCTGCTGCTCTGTGTGTTTGAGACCGGTGACCACTGCAATCAGACGAAAGCAAAGAATAATAACTGAATAACAGGAGGACTAACACTATGAGAATCATTACAAGTGAACAGGTATCCGCAGGACATCCCGACAAGATCTGTGACCAGATCGCAGACGCAATTGTGACCGACTGCCTTCAGCATGACTGCAATTCCCGTGTCGCCATCGAGTGCCTTTTCAAGAACCGCTGCTTGGTGATCGCCGGGGAGCTGACAAGCACCCACGAGCCCGACTACAAGGCACTGGTGCAGCAGGTGTTTGACCGCATCAACAACGGCGGCGCTGAGAACGCAGATGCCGGTCTTGACTACAAGCTCGATTTCATCGCCGATGATCTGGACATCGCCGTTCTTATCGATCACCAGAGCAGTGACATTGCGCTTGGTGTGAATACCGGCGGCGCGGGAGATCAGGGCATGATGTATGGCTATGCGACTAACGAGACACCGGAGCTTCTGCCGATTCCTTTCGTGCTGGCTACCAGATTTCTGGAGCTTCTGAAAGCGTATCCCTGCCGTATGCTGAAAGCAGATGCAAAGGCGCAGGTCAGCTTCGACTATGACAGCGGTCGCATTACCACCTTCCTCTGCTCGGTGCAGCATCTCCGCGATGTAGAGGTCGAGGACTTCCGTGAGATCATCGCGAGCATCATGATCCGCACCGCTTCCGAGTACGGGCTGAATACCGACTTCATAAAGCTCGTGAATCCGACCGGCAGATTTGTCCTCGGCAGCAGCTTCGCCGATTGCGGCGTTACGGGACGCAAGCTCGCCTGTGATACCTATGGCGGTGTCGGGCATATCGGCGGCGGTGCAATGTCCGGCAAAGACCCGTCAAAGGTTGATCGCAGCGGCGCGTATGCAGCCCGAAAGATCGCAAGGGATATCGTCAGTGCCGGATATGCGGACAAGGCAGAGGTACAGATCGCGTATGCCATCGGCGTGGCAGAGCCTGTGAGCGTATATGTGGAGACCTTCGGCACGGAGCATCAGGATAAGGAATTCATCAGCCAGTACGTCCGTGAGAATTACGACCTTACGCCGAGAGGAATTATTGACGGTCTTGGACTGCTCGATGTGGACTATAACGCCGTTTCCGCATACGGGCACTTCGGCAAACAGGGGCTTCCGTGGGAGAAATAAAAATTTTCAAAAAAAATTTTGATAGATACCGAAAAAAACAGCCTCCAACTGACAATATATGAGAGGGGTTGTTACAAAGCCCCATGTGAACGGATACGGAGGTGAAGCCAATGCCCAAGAGACCGAATACCCCATGCCGTCACCCCGGCTGTGCTGCGCTCGTACCTTACGGCACCAAATACTGTGACAAGCACCGTTCCCTCCATCCGGAGGACACACGCTCCGCAGGCAGCCGAGGCTATGGCACGGCATGGAATAAAGCCCGTAAACGCTACCTTGAAACACATCCCCTATGTGTGGAGTGCCTGAAAGAAGGACGTTATGTCAAGGCGACAGATGTAGACCACATCAAGCCGCACCGAGGCGATAATACGCTGTTCTGGGATCAGGGCAATTGGCAAAGCCTCTGCCACCGTCACCACAGCATGAAAACACGCAACGAGGATCACACGCCGGACTACCGGTACTGATCTTCCGAGCGTGTTTTTATTATACCACCTTCCGCCGGTAATCTCTACCTACTGGGAGTGGTATTCGATGTAAAATTTTGAGCGAAAGGATTGTGCATTATGAACAACAGCATCCAGACCAAACATACGGCAGCCCACAACAGCCGAGGCTTCATCAAGAGCAGCAAGGGCTTCTACATCGGTGACATCACCAACGTGTTAGACCCCTTCGAGCTGTGCATGGTGCTCGGCAACGAGCATGGCTGTCCTACCGGTATTGTCCGCATGAACGCACGGTTTCAGATCGGTGTTGCTTACACCGGCCGCAACGACTGTACCTTCGCTGACAACAAGGGCAACCGCTACGCTGTGGACTCCGGTCTGCTCGGCATCGTTCCGATGGAGCTTGTCTCGACAGACCATCCCAAGCACGGGTTAGTCATCAATGAACCGGGTGCTGCATGGTTCAGCCACAACAATGACGGTGTGTTCGACTTCTACGTCCCGCCGCATACGCACATCCACCTCGATACCAACGAGCCTGTTGGTCGCTGACAGCACTTCGCCCGATGAAAGTCGGGGGCGGGCTGGGGCTGGGGGCGCCCCTCCGGGGGCGGTTCACTTCTCTGTGTGAAAGCGAACACAAGACCGTCGGCCCCTGCCGTGTTAAAACACGCGAAATTGAAGGCCCCCCGCCCGTCTGGGACCCAGACAGGTGCAAAAATAAAGTCTGCCGATTGAAACGGCGGCAACGGAAAATCTTGATTCTATGCGGTTTTCAAAGAACAGACTACATCTTCTCCTTTCAAAACGGTACTGCGTTATTTCGTTAATGAAAACAGTGAAAAACGGCGATTTTTCACGCAAAAAAAGAGCGAAAAACAATATTTTCTGCGTTTTTATGCTTCCGCCGTTTTTCACTGGGCGCAGCTCGTGTGGATACCAAGAAGGTGCGCTGTTAAGCCATTTTGAGGGTGTGAGGATATGACCGATACGCAAAGGCAGCAGATTCTCAGTATGCGGATGCAGGGCATCGGATATCACGTCATCGGCAAGACACTGAATCTGGACGAGCATCAGGTGCAGCTCTACTGCAAGGCGCATGGGCTTTCCGGGGATGCAGGGCTTGTCAGCCTGAACCACGATGTCTGGTGCCGTGAGAATAACCGCTGCGCATTCTGCGGCAGAAAGCTGAAACAGCCGAGGCGCGGCAGGCGCAGGCGTTTCTGTTCCGGTAGCTGCCGCACAAGGTACTGCATCATGAGAAAATATATGGAGGAATGAACATGGTCTTAGCAATTTTGAACTGGATTCTGATGCTGTTTATGATCGTTTTTCAGGCGGTCTGGATTCACAGCATTCTGAATCATGATGGCAAGTGCCACTACACGGACTGCAAGCATTGTTTCTACGATGGCTGGTGTCCGATTCAGGAAGAGAGGAGAAAGCGTCATGACAGAAACAACCGACACGAGTAAGAGCAGCGCAGTACAGAACGATCCGGTGAATCATCCGGCGCACTACACAGCCGGCGGCATCGAGGTCATCGACTTCCTCGAAGCGTGGAACTTTCCGTTCCATCTGGCGAACGCAATCAAATACATTTCCCGCGCAGGGCGGAAAGATAAGAACGCACTCGTCACCGATCTGAAGAAGGCGGTGTGGTATATCAACCGCTACATCGACTACGTTGAGAAGCAGGGACTGGGCGGCAAGGAGGGCAAGTCATGACGCTGACCGAGAACTTCATTCAGAACGCCATCCACCTCGATGCAGGTGCGGAGGTCATGTACGGCAGCGATCAGATGTACGACACCTATCCTTGCCGCTTTCCGACTGTCGAGTTTCAGCTCATGGCAACGGACGCGCTTGTGGAGGTAGCAGACCGTATCCGGCTTGAAAAGGGATATAAGCCTATGCATCCGAGGGACGGCAGATCGGACGATGTAGACTGTGACGGCTGGTACGACTTCTATGTAGGAGTTTCAAAATTACCCGGCGACCATCAAGAATGCCAGCTTGACAGCAGCATCAGCTTTGTGGTCGTCAATTCCGATTCCGATGACAACGAGGATATGTACAATATCGACCTGACGGAAACAGAGCGAGAGTATGTGTATGAGATACTGAACCGCCAGTGCAGACGGTATCACGGGAAGGACTGCGCCGCGCTTCTGGCAGAGTCCGAAAAGGAGCTGATGGATACAGCATGAGAATTATCAAACGCAACGGCGCGGAAGTGCCGTATGACTGTCAGAAAATAAGAGCCGCTATATTGGCGGCGAATGATGAAGTGTCGGAGAAGCTATCCGATACAGCTATCGGCTTTATCGTCGGCAGAGTTGAGCAGCGGTGCGATGCCCTTGCAAGACCTGTCCATGTCGAGGAAATTCAGGCCATGGTCATCGATGAACTGAATCACGCCGAAGCGTACAAACTTGCACGCCATTACAGCGAGTACCGGCTGCGACATGAGCAGCAGCGGAAGATGAACACCACAGACGGCAAGATCCTCAGTCTGCTTGAACGCAACAACGAGGAGGCAAAACAGGAGAACGCCAACAAGAACCCAATCATCAACAGCACTCTCCGCGACTATATGGCGGGCGAGGTCAGCAGAGACATCTGCCGCCGATTCCTCTTTCCAGAGGATGTGATCGCCGCCCACGATGATGGCGTCATCCATGTACACGATTTGGACTACATTGCAGAGCCGATGCATAACTGCTGTCTGGTAAATCTGGCAGATATGCTTCAGAACGGCACTGTGGTTTCCGGCACTATGATCGAGAAGCCGCACAGCTTTTCGACTGCCTGCAATATCGCAACGCAGATCATTGCACAGGTCGCATCGAACCAATATGGCGGACAGACAATCAGTCTGGCGCACCTTGCACCTTTCGTGGATGTCAGCCGGCAGAAGATCCGTGCAGAGGTGTTCGAGGATGTGAACTGCGACTGCGGCGCAAAGCTGTCCGAGGAAGAACTCGACCATATTGTTGAAAAACGTGTACGCCGGGAAGTCAAGCGGGGCGTGCAGACGATACAGTATCAGATCAATACGCTGCTCACCACCAACGGGCAGACTCCGTTTGTCACAGTGTTCATGTATCTGGATGAGGTGCCGGAGGGACAGACCAGAGATGACCTTGCGCTCATCATCGAGGAAACACTGTTGCAGCGCATTGAGGGCGTAAAAAACGAGAAGGGCGTGTGGATCACACCGGCATTCCCGAAGCTGATCTATGTTCTCGATGAGGACAACATTCAGCCCGGTTCCAAGTATTACTACCTCACCGAACTTGCCGCCAAGTGTACGGCAAAGCGTATGGTCCCCGACTACATCTCCGCAAAGGTAATGAAACGTCTGAAGGGTGATGTGTATGCCTGCATGGGTTGTCGGTCTTTTCTGACACCGAGCGACAGCCACACTTATTGGGGGCGATTTAATCAGGGAGTCGTGACGCTGAATCTGGTTGATGTCGCTTGCAGCGCAGACGGAGATGCAGAGAAGTTCTGGCAGCTTCTTGATGAACGCTGCGAACTGTGCCGAAAGGCTCTCATGTGCAGGCATGAGCGTTTGAAGGGAACGCCGTCCGATGTTGCACCGATCCTCTGGCAGTGCGGCGCGTTGGCACGGCTCGACAAAGGCGAGGTCATCGATGACCTGCTGTATAACAACTACAGCACGATCTCTCTCGGCTATGCCGGAATCGCAGAAATGACTTATCGCATGACTGGATGCTCTCATACAGAGCCGGAGGGTAAAGCCTTCGCCATTTCGGTGATGCGGTTTCTGAATGACAAGTGCAGCAAATGGAGAGCCGAGAGCAATATCTCGTTCTCGCTATACGGCACGCCGATGGAATCAGTTACCTACAAATTTGCACAGTGCTTGCAGCGCAGACACGGCATCATTCCTCATGTGACCGACAAGAGCTATATCACAAATAGCTATCATGTTCATGTAACTGAGCCGATTGACGCATTCAGCAAGCTGTCCTTCGAGGCAGAATTTCAGGAGCTGTCTCCCGGCGGTGCGATCAGCTATGTCGAGGTGCCGAACCTTCAGAACAACATCCCTGCTGTGTTTGCGCTGATGCGGCATATATACGAAACCATCCTTTACGCAGAGC
>JAFPXW010000217.1 GCA_017394565.1 Oscillospiraceae bacterium
ATGGTGTTCAATTGGTACCTGACGGATCTTTTGCAGCATGATGCACGGCTGCACCATACGCCGCGCCGCCTGAAGGCTGTCAATGTCGGTGCAGCCGCAGGCATGGCACTGGTCGTGATCTCGCAGTTTACGGGGCTGTATTATTACTTTGACGAGCATAATCTCTATCACCGCGGGCCTGGATTTCTGCTGTGTTACCTGATCCCGGTGATCTTTCCGCTGATCCAGTTTACCGTGATCTACCAGTATCGCCAGGCATTCAGCAGGCTGATCTACACCTCTCTCGTGCTGTATATTTTCGTGCCGATCCTGGTCGGGATCGTCCAGATCTTCACCTATGGCATTTCGATCGTGAATATGGCGATGGTGCTGGTATCTGTTTCGCTCTACATCTTCACCTACCTCGATGTCAATGACGTCGTCCGGCGTGCGCACGAGATCGAGGTCGGGAATCTCCAGCAGGAGCATCAGAGCATGAAGCGCCTCTTTGACCAGACGGTCACCGCCTTTGTGGCGGCTGTTGAAAAGCGTGATACCTTCGCGCAGGGCCATTCCGTCCGCGTGGCGGAGTATGCCAGACGCATCGCAGCCAATGCCGGCAAAAACGAGGAGGAATGTGATGAGGTCTATTATGCGGCATTGCTGCATGATGTCGGACTGGTCGGGATCCCGGATGCTGTCATTCAGAAAACCGACGGCCTGACCGAGGAGGAGATGCATCTGCGTGAACAAAAACCACTGATGAGTGCCGAGATCCTGTCGGGGATCACAGAATACCCGTACCTGAGCCACAGCGCACGCTACAGTCATGAGCGCTATGACGGCATGGGCTATCCGGAAGGCCTGGCAGCAGAGGAGATCCCCGAAATTTCGAGGATCATCGCGGTGGCAGATGCCTATGATACGATGATGACTGGCAAACGCACCCGCGCACCGCTGACCTATCAGGTCGTGCGTGAGGAGTTTGTCAAGGAGACCGGGCTGAAATTCGATCCGGTCTTTGCCAAGATCATGGTCAACATCATGGATGCCGACCATGTGGAGCAGAAGAAAGCCGCTGCCGCACAGACGGAGACGGAGCTGTTCTGCAGCGGCTACCGCGAAACCGTTTCCTCCGGCATCCGCATCGAGCAGGAGCTTCTGAAGATCCGGTTTGAATGTGAACCGACGGTATCCGGCGAAGGCAGCTTTTCGGCGCCGTCGATCATCGTGTTCGACTCCTACGACCGGCACGTCCACGGCGATGCCAGAACCATCAAGGCGTACCAGTATCTGGAATATGCAGAGATCTGGTTTGACGGGCATTACGTTGCGACCAATGCGCGGAATATGGATGTCCATGTGACGGAAAATCCGACGATCGGCAGCGGCTGGGAGCTCCTGGCCGGCAGATACGACGACCATCTGTCGATCCGGATGCGCAGTCCGGCGCAGACCGTGGACATCATCCTGGCTCTGCCGGATACCTCCAAGGCATCCTATATCGGCATGACCGGGGAGAATTGCCATATCTATCACCTGAACGTGGAGAAGACCGGCCAGCAGATGGAAGCCGGCAGCATCCGGAAGATCGTCAGCAAGATCCGCTACACCGACCGGCTGGAATCGGATCTGCCGAATCTCCAGATCGACCACGCAAGGAATGTCGCGACAGAGGGCATCCCCATCCGGGAGGAACGGATCGTGGACTTTCATACGATGAGCCTGCCGTCCGCGAATCTGATCTGGCACTGTCCGTATATCGTGCTGTTTGATGCGAAGGACGGGAAGGTGCAGGGGGAGGACTACAAGGAATATGCGCTCATCAAGCTCAATGGCGAAAGCACCGGTGATACCGAGACCGCCGAAAATAAGCTGGTCATGAAAAAGACCAGCCGTTTCCCGGGATGGGACGTCTGGAAAGCGCGGAACAAGGAAGGCATGGAATGCTCTGTCCGGTTCGAGCGTAAGGGGAACCAGGTAACGGTCATCACGGAGAACCTTGGCATTTACATTGAGCATACCATGATCCTGCACGAAAAGGCAGAGAATATCTACGCAGCCTTGACAGGCGATCAGGTCGCACTGACGGATATCAGGCTGCGATGAAATAAAGAGAAGGACGGCTGTAAAAGTCGTCCTTCTTGTTATGATATGGTCAGTATTGGTCAGGTCTCCTGCTTCCGGCACATCACGCGAAGATCTCAGCGTAGAGCGCAGTGCGGTTGTTGCGAGCTTCCTGGAACGAATCGGTGATCTTCTGCATATTCTGCTGGATGGTCTCCCGGTTGGCATAGGCAGATTCCACAGACTGCTTGATGATCTCTGCGGTGATATCCATTTCATGCTTGTTGAGCGCGATGCCGGCATGGAACTGCTCCACCAGACGCGCTACGTCAAACTGGTCAACCGCCTGCGGGACCAGAACCAGCGGTACACCGCTTGCCAGACCTTCCGATGTGGAATTGAACCCGGCGTGTGTGATGAATACATCCACCATGGGCAGCACCTGCGTCTGCGGAACGTAGTTGTAAATGGTGAAGTTCTCCGGGATCTCGCGGAATGTCTCCTCGATGTTTACGAATCTGCCGACGGAGACCAGCACCTGCCAGTCCGGGGCATCCTTGAACGCTTCGATGCAGCGGTGGTAAAATTCCAGATCCTTGCCAAAGATGGTGCCAAGGGAAATGTACAGCAGCTTCTTGCTGTCATCCTTCTGGAAGGTGAAATCCTCGTCAATTGCGCGGTTCTCGATGTTCGGCCCCAGGAAATAGCAGGTCTCATCGGTGTCTTCCGGACGGATATGGAATAATTTGGAGGTCAGCAGCAGCTTCTTGTATTTGTTCGGGGTGAAGATGAGGCCGACGAAATCATGCAGATGGATGTTGTATTTCTGGCTGGTTTCCTGCAAGCCGCTTTCTCTGCGCGGATCGAACTGGTTTTCATCAGTCAGGATAAAAGAGGGATAGATGATGACAAATTTGGAAGGATCGAGTTTCAGGACCTTGTTCATTTCTGTAATGTCAAAAAAAGCATCAAAAATGTAATAATCATACTCTGTCGGATCCTCCTGCAGCATCGTGAGCAGGGCATCCGTTGCCTTGCCGAGTTTGTAGGAATTGACCGCAAACACCGGGAAATGTGGCGGGAAGTGCTTGACGATCTCACTGACATCGACAGAATAGACGTGCTTTTTGACCGGGACATTCAGTCTGTCTGCAAATTCGTCCGTCACATAGCAGGTGACGTCATGCCCTAAGGCGTTCAGCTCTCTGACAACCTCCACGCTGCCCGTAAAATGGCCATGCAGGATGCCGTTTATCACGCAGATCTTCTTGGGATCTGCCGCTGTGGTTGTTTCACTCATGATTACGTTCCTCCGGAAAAGTATTCCTATGTAAACCGCTCTCCCCC
>JAFPXW010000218.1 GCA_017394565.1 Oscillospiraceae bacterium
AACAGCACCAGATCGAGCAGATCGCAGTTACCGTCGAAATTCAGGTCGCCACTGACGGACGTTTCCGGGATCGCCAGCGCGATGCGGTCGATGGACGGGCCGAAGGCTTCATTATAGTAAAGCCGGATGGTATTCTTGCCTTCGTTCAGTTCCACTTCCACATTGACTGCGCGGATGCCTGTCCAGTCACCGCGGTTTGCATAGCAGCCGTCGATCTTGGAGGCGAATGTTCCGTTGACATCGACCTTCAGCGAACGCGGCTCACCGGAAACGTAGTAGATGCGCAGCGTGTACTTGCCGGCCTTGTCAGCAGTCACATTTTCAAAGGTCACAGCGTTGTCATTGCCGCCGCCTACATAGCCGACATACGCACCGCCGGAGCTGTATTTGCCGTCCTTGCCGCCCGTGACGGAAGCCTTACCGGAAAGCTTGGCGTGTTCGGCTTCGTAGCTGCGGTAGTTGGAGTACGGCGTGGTGAGCTTCATTGCGCCCTGTGTCAGCTTGATGACGCAGCCGCCGTTGTTCAGCAGGTCGCGGCTGATGGTGTCCCTGGCCGTCAGACCGTTCAGAACGGTGACCTCGAGGTCGCTGCCGTCCTTGTTATCAGCGAAAATGTAAGCATTGTATGTCCCCTCATCCGAACCGATCAGGTCAGACAGGTGAATGTCCACCTTGCGTGCCTTGATGGTGGAAGCAGCGATGTACCAGTTCGAGCCGTTGCGCCGTGCGGTGACATTGAACTGCATCGGGTAGCCGTCGAGGACCTTCAGCTCATCCCACACGACCGGAACGTCATTGAGCATCGGCAGCGCCTTGGAGCCCTCGTAGGTGTAGACCGAATGTGCGAAATGCTGGATGCCGGATTCGATCGTGACCACATCCGCCAGTGCGAAACCAGCCGTTGCCTTGCTGTTGTAGACCGGAACACCGGTCGGTGTGAAGTCCGCAGAGCCCACGACATTTCGTGTGAATGTGTAGGAAACACGGTTCTCCAGCGACGGGCTTGTGAACCACTTGTAGTACTCCGTACCGTTGACCGCCTCGTAGGAAACGATATTCGGATAAGTCCGGCTCTCACCGCGCGGGATCGTACAGCCGTGGAACAGCACCATGAGGTGATTTTTCGCGGCGATATCGGCGCAAAGATGCATCTGCCGCATGGTTGCCTGCGTGTCGCTCTCGTAGTAATCGACCTTCACGCCCTTGACACCGATGGCGCTGATACGCTCAAATTCGCGGGTGATGGTCTTTTCGTCCAGCAGGGAATAGTACGGATACGCCGGATTTCCCTTGCTGTCGCGGTAGCCGCTGTGCCCGGAATTATTGACACCATACCACAGATAGATGCCGATGCCGCGTTCTGCGGCGTATTCGCAGAGCTCCTTGACCTTCGCCTCGCTGTCATCCCACAGCGCCCAGCCGAAGTCGAGGCAGACGAACTGCCAGCCATTGGCAGCGGCGAAGTCGATGTAATCCTTCTGCGTGTGATATTCGACCGGAGAGTCACCGCCGGACGACCACCAGGACCACGCGGTCTTGCCGGGCTTTACCCAGCTGATGTCCTCCAGACGGTTCGGCGGATTCAGATTGAGGATGAGGTCGCTGCAAGCCATGCCGTTGAGGTCGTCTGCAATGATGACCGCACGCCACGGCGTATGGAATGCCGTATTGAAGCTGACGCTCTTTTCCTTGACGCCGAACTTCCAGCGCAGTGCGCGACTGCCGCCCTCGGTGCAGACACAGTCGGCACAGTACGGATCGTCCTCATTGAACACATTCGCTTCCGACAGCAGCACCCAGCTGTGGTCGGCGATGTGACCTGTCAGCGGACAGGAGTAATCCGCCCACGCATCCTTGATCTTCTGGCTGGACAGCTCGACCATATCCCATTCGTAGGTCGCGTTCGGCCAGTTGCCCCAGAAGGTCGAATTGTCGGGGAACACGACCTCGCTCGATTCCTGCTTGATGGAAGCGCCCTTGTTCAGGCTGTAGCGGAACGCCACGCCGTCATCGTACATCCGGAACGTCACCGTGAGGATGGTGTCGCCCTTTTGCAGCGGAAAACTCATTTCGCGGTAGTGATTGCGGATGTTGCGGTGCTTGCCGTAGGGCATGGAGTAAGTTTCGTCGCCCTCCGTGAAGGCCGCAGACGGCACAGCGCCCGTGAAACCGGAGGACAGATCCTCGGTCGTTGTCACGAATCCGAGCTGCGACGGCTCGATGACGACCTCGCCAGTGGCTTTGTGAACGGAGTAATAGTAGCGGCTGCCGTCCGTCCAGAGTTTGGTGAGCAGTCTGCCGTCCGGGGATTCGGTGTAAAGCGACGGGATGCTGGTGATCTTCGCGCCCTTGAGCGTTGTCCAGCTTTCGGGCTCGGTGACAGCTTCGCCTTCCTCCAGCGTGTCCGCCTCAAAGGTATAGAGGAAATCCGCATCATCCGGCAGCGCCGCGACATCGGCTGCACTCAGCGCACGGCGGTAGAATGCCACGTCATCGACTTTCGCGCGAATATCCTTGTCAGAATAGACCGAATGACCGATCGAATTGCAGACATAGGCGGACAGCGTCTTACCGTCGAACAGATGCGGCATGACATCGCTGATCGTTTCGCTCTCGTAGGAAACCGCCTTGCCGTCGATGTAGTACACCGCGCTGTCCGGCGTGCAGACGAGCGTCAGCTCGTGCCAGTCAGTATCGGGGGCAGCGCTCAGGTCGTAGATGGCGCGGTGCTGCTTGTCATCGAGCGTCGAATTGCCGGTCCCGGCGAAAATGCTGGCACGGAACGCGGTCTTGTCCTTGACATCGACGGACAGATCCGGCGAGGAATAGGACGGCGCATTGCCCGTGCCGAACGGAACGGTCGCAAACTGGAACAAGCGCGAATAATTCGCCGTATCGGCATCGAGCTTGTACTTCATGGAGAACGTGAAGCCCTCCTCGCAGCCGTCGGCAAAGAACTTGGGAAGCTCGAGCCAGCCGCTGCCGAAGCCGTTGCCGTGGAGGTCGAGCACGTCGGAATCGAGCGAAGTATCGTGAACGATCCCGGCAGCGCCGCCGCGCAGATATGCGGGATCCGAAACGCTGCCCTGACTGCGCACGACGGTTTTGGCAGCCGCCGCCGCAGGGATCGCAGGCAGGCAGGAGGCAGCCATTGCCGTGGTAATGACTGCCGCGAGGGTACGGGTTCTGGATTTGGATTGCATAAGAAAACCTTCTTTCTGTCGGAAAGTGGTGGATAACACCTTTCTCTTATAGTATAAACGATTTTCATAGTGATGACAACCCATTTTTTGAAGATTTAGTGGATTATTTTGTATAAATTCACATATTTTATTAAGTTAATCAAAAATCGGGCTGCCTTTACCACTATCATACCAGAAAAGAAGGCAGACAGCAATGATATTTCGCGCCGAAATCCATCCATTTTGCTCCAAAAAAAGCACCATACCGTCCTGATGGAAACGGTATGGTGCTGCTATGATTTCAGAAATTATTTTTTGCCGCCGCGGATCATCTTGATGATGAAATACGCGAAGACCTCCAGCGAGATCAGTCCGGCAAGCGAGCCGCCGATGATCCACGGGAGATTGGAGCCTTTGCCCGATGCATCGCTGTCGTCAGCCGCGCTGTCCTGCGATTTTTTGGGAGTCGGGTTCTCCTTTTCCTCAGCCGCGATCTCAGAGGCCTTTTCGGAGTCGTAGGTCTGGCTGTCGTTGGATTTTCCCGTGCCGCCGTCATTTGCCGCGAGGGAAACTGCACCGACCACGATGCCGCCGTCCTCCTCGCAGAGATAGGAGGTCAGCCAGGCCAGCGGTGTATTCCAGTTGATGGTACACTCGTTGACCGACCACGCTTCGATGTGATCCATGTAGCATTTCTGCGGTGCGATCGTGCCCTTCTTCCAGCCGGAGCCGCGTACCCACGGATCCTCCATGCCGGAGTTCGGGCCGCCGACCAGCACGCCGCAGGGCGCCTTCGGGAAGGCATCCGAGAGCAGATTCGACCACCATCTGTGGTGCGGATACTGCACCGAATGCGTGCCGTATCCGGTGACGTAGGAGTAATCCATCGGGTTGCGGCCGAGGAGGTAGTCCATCGCGGACACCACGCCGTTTAAGTAGTCGGCGTTGCCGTTCAGGTCGTAGGCATACGCAAGAATGATCGCATTATCGGCAACAAATGAATTTGATCCCCAGACATAGCCAGAATCAGAGTCCGCATAGCTGATGGTGCTTTGTCCATAGGGAAGCCCGTAGCCCTGCGAGCTTTCGAGCTGCACATAGTAATTTGCCGCGGATGTGAGATTGTTTTCGAGCGTGGCAAAGTCATTTTCGCTCAGAACATCGCGGTTCAGAACGAGGGAAAGCGAACCGAGTGCCGCTGTGTGTCCCCAGTCGAAACTGCCGACGATGCCGGAAGCTTCGCCGCCGGACAGGGAAGTGGGGATGGTGAAAGCATATTCTCCGGTCTGGAGCGCCTTTCCATAATTGTCATCGCCGGTCGCCGCAAAGAGCTCACACGCCGCCCAGTAGAATTCATCCGAAACGTCCGTGTCACCGTAAGCGCCGCCGCCGACGGATTCATCGAGAGGCGCATACATATCCGGATGGGATTTTGCCGCTTCATAGGCATTTTTCGCTGCTGTCAGGCATTCCTCCGCAAAGGCCGGATCGAGATCCTTCCACAGGCGGTAGCTCTGTGCCGCGCACGCTGCCAGATTCAGGGTAGCGGCAGTCGTCGGCGGCTTCAGGATGCGCTCCTCCGTGTCGTCAGCCGGTGCCGTTGCCAGCGCCGTCCACTTGATGTCGTGGACCTTGTGGTACACCATGTCCTTGCAGTCGCCG
Organism: Oscillospiraceae bacterium; assembly: GCA_017394565.1. Taxonomy (GTDB): domain Bacteria; phylum Bacillota; class Clostridia; order Oscillospirales; family Ruminococcaceae; genus UBA3855. Next base: position 4,845 of record JAFPXW010000218.1, read on the forward strand.
TCCTTGACGATCATTTTCAGCATCCACTCCATCTCGTAGCGTGCTTCGTCGAGGAGGTCGGGATAGCCGTTGTTGTTTTCCGGCAGATTCATCGTGCCGTCGGCGTAGGAATCCTCTGTACCGCGGGACAGGGCGCGTTCGTATTCGTTCTGCATCAGCCAGAGCGAAATGCCGCCGTTGACGACGTATTTTCCGTGATCTCCGGCATCATACCAGCCGCCCGTCACATCCTGCGTGCCGGAGGAAGCCGAATACCCCCAGGTCTGTTCCACGGTCGCGATGTCGGACGTGTGGCCGGCCGCACGGGCGAGCTTTTCCTTGTCGCCGGAGGTGATGAACTGCGATTCGATCGCGATGCCGGAACGGTTCTGGTAGAAATAATTGAGCGAATCATACAGCATGGAGGAATAGACATCCCGCACACCGACAGAAAATTCCCTCGAAACAGCGCCGTTTTCGCACTCGATGGTGTAAGTGCCCTCCGTTTTGAGGTCGGAGAAATCGAGGAGATGCACCGTGTCCTCGGAATCCTGATCGTAGCCGAATACTTCCGATGTGCCGGCGTAAACGCTCTTGCCGGAGGCGTCCTTGATATCGAATTTCAGCGCCTTGCTGTCGGTGGAAAGGAGCGTGGCCTTTTTCGCCATCGTCGGGAAGTAGCCGACCTGATTCGTGAGAATGTCCGCGCGTTCCCACTTGGATTCCTCGGGGTAGTCGTTGGCATCGTCGGTCATGTCGAGGAGGACGAGGTTATCGAACTTCACCTCGGTTCCGGCAGGGAAGCAGACCTGCGGTGTAAATTCGCCGTCGCCGCCGAAATGGAATGTCCACTCGCCGGTGCCGTCTGCGGAGGTGGCGCGTTCGCCGTTGGAGCCCAGGGTGAATTCATACGCGAAGGTATTCCAGGCATTGCCGTTCACGTTCACGCCCTGCCAGGCGTTGTAGTCGCCCCACTGACCGTTCGGCTGTGCGGAGCGCAGGGCAGACTCGATGGCGTCCTGCGAAGCACCTTCCTGATAGTCCATCTGGAGCATATTGCCGTTGGAGTGCCAGAGCTCGGCGTCGTCATTGGTCATGTCGCCGATTTTGGCATACAGCCAGCCGGAATTGCTCGCCCAAACGCTGTAGGTCAGGCGGTAGGTGTGGCCGGACACGAGGGTGAGGTTGCGGTGGCGGAACTGGCAGTCCCACCGGTCCTCGCCG
>JAFPXW010000219.1 GCA_017394565.1 Oscillospiraceae bacterium
AGTCCTTGACATAGATCCTATCCGGCTTGCCAAGTCCGACCTTCTCGCGCTCGATCAGCCCCATTTCCTCCAGACCTCGCAGCAATCTGGCTGCCTTCTGGTTGGCTACACCGAGCTTCTCCATAATCTCCGCGACCGGAAAATGAATGTAGACCTTATGAGCGCTGTCATACCAATGGTTCTTCACGGAAAGTGACGTTCTGTCCAGCATCAGCATATACAGGAGCTTCATGTCATTGGTCAGTACCTTGAAGCGCTCATCCGTAAAGAGAGCTGTCGGGCATTTAATGAACGTGTACTTCGACTTGTGATCGCTGTAAATGTAGTCAAACATATTATCCCTCCTCGCACTCCATTGGATGGACGCAGATGGCATTCCCGTTCTTCTGGATGAGATCAAATGCTTCCAGCTCATTCAGCCAGCCGTCAAGGTCATCGGACAGGCAGTTCAGCTCGATGCAGAGAATGTCCGGCTCACAGCTTGCCATCCCGTGTCCCTGCTGGTCGATCCGGTCACAGAGCAGGGCATACAGCACTTTCGCTGCAATGGACAGCCCCTCATACGCAGGACTGCCCAGCAGCAGCTTCGGAACGGAGAGCATCTGTCTGGCTCTCACATCGGACACATGGATATATTCAAACATAAATAAGCTCCTTTCGGGTTTTGGATATCAAAATAGCGCTCCTTGTTTGATGACAAGAAACGCTATCCATTCAAGATATGACATAGTAATATTTTGACATAAAAACAGGAAAAACCTCTGCGTTTTTATCAGCGCAGAGGTTTCGTTTGATAGCTCCAAAAGGCACTAAATACCCGTTTGCACATAAAATGTCAAGGTCTGAATATGCCCTATTTTGCGTGCATTTTGACGTGTGAAGGAGAATCGTTGTTCTGGACACATCATGTTGACCATCTGGCCGCCGATGGAGCCAGCCTCTCTTGCGGTCAGGTCACCATTGTAGCCGTTCTTGAGGTTCACACCGACCTCGCTTGCGGACTCCATCTTGAAACGATCCATTGCCTCGCGGCCCTTCTGCGTAAATTCACCCTTCATGGTTATACTCCTTCCAGCGTCATTTGTGACGCAGTTGTTTTTTGAATTTCAGCGGCTTTGTGCCGCAAAAATAGTATGAGCATCCTTGTCGGAAATATCATTGGAAATGTTTGCAAGCAAAGCATCGCCTCTGCCCCGCAGATGAAAATTCGGTGAAAGTCCTTGACAAGCTCCTGAAAATGCTGTATACTATTTTACATAACCCGGTTAGGAAAGGAGACAGCCATCATGGCAACGACGCAGCAGATCGAAGCAATGCTCAAAAAATTTGAAAATGCCACCCCGAAGGATTTTTTTAAATGCGTGGACGGCGCACAGCTTGGCATGACGGCAGTCCTGCGGCTCCTGAACGAATCTGATGCCTCCCTGACCGCCGGTGCGATCAGCGATGCACTCGAGGTCAGCACGGCAAGAGTCGCAGTCCTGCTGCGAAAAATGGTCGATAAGGGACTGGTCACCAAGGAGAGCAGCCGCACGGATGCTCGCGTGACACTCGTCGAGCTGACGGCGCAGGGAAAAGCCCTCGCGCAGGCGCACAAGCAGTATGCCTATGAAAAGGTCGGTCAGGTGATCGACGAGATCGGCGAGGAACAACTGAATGCGTATATTGAGGTCTCGGCGAAGATCCAGGAGATCTTCCAATGCTCGCATCCGCAGCTCTGAAGCCGCTGCCGGAAAGCACCGGCTTTTGTGATCCCCAAAAATCTAACCTCGTTAGACAAACACGCACAACAGACAAGGAGAATGTGTATGCTCAAACTATTCAGGAACTTCCGGAAACAGGAATGGCTGCTGGTACTGCTGGCACTGGTGTTCATCGTCACACAGGTGTGGCTTGACCTGACCATGCCCGAATATATGGCAGAGATCACCCGGCTCGTGCAGACTAGCGGCAGCTCGATGCCGGAGATTTTGTCCGCCGGCGGCATGATGCTGCTGTGCGCACTGGGAAGCCTGGCAGCGTCCATGATCACAGCCGTCTGCTCGTCCAGGATCGCCTCCAACTTCAGCAGCACGCTGCGGCGTAAGCTGTTCATAAAGGTCGGGGCGTTCTCGATGGAGGAGATCGGGCGTTTCTCGACCGCAAGCCTTATCACCCGTTCCACAAACGACATCACACAGGTGCAGATGCTGATCGTCATGGGCTTGCAGATGCTCATCAAAGCACCGATCACAGCCGTCTGGGCGATCTGCAAGATCTCCGGCAAGCAGTGGCAGTGGTCGCTGTCCACCGCTGCGGCAGTCGCTGTACTGCTGCTGGTCGTAGGCATTGCGCTTCTGCTGACCTTTCCGTTTTTCAGGAAAATGCAGACGCTCACGGATGACCTCAATCGTGTGACGCGCGAAAACCTGACAGGTATTCGTGTGGTGCGTGCGTACAATGCTGACGATTATCAGATCCAAAAATTTGAAAATGCAAACGATGCCCTGACCTCCGCACACCTGTTCACGCAGCGGACAATGGCCTTCATGATGCCAAGCATCCAGCTCATCATGAGCGGCTTGTCGCTTGCCATCTACTGGGTAGGCGCCATCCTCATCAATGATGCCGGGATCCGCGGAAAGATCGAGCTTTTCTCCGATATGATGGTCTATTCTCAGTATGCGATCCAGGTGGTCATGTCGTTTATGATGCTCGTTGCGATCTTCATCATCATGCCCCGTGCGTCCGTTTCTGCCAAGCGCATCAACGAGGTGCTGAACACAGAGCCCTCCATTCCGGACGGAACCAAAACGCAGGGCATACCGGAGGCTTCGGGTGAAATTGAATTCCGGAATGTCTCCTTCCGCTATCCTGATGCGGAGGACGATATCCTGCACGACATCAGCTTTACGGCGAAGCAGGGCGAGACCGTGGCGCTCATCGGTTCCACCGGCTGCGGCAAGACAACGATCGTGAACCTGATCCCGCGCTTCTACGATGCCACCGAAGGACAGATCCTGGTGGACGGCGTGGATGTGCGAGATTATGAGCAGAAGGCGCTTCGCAACAAAATCGGTTATGTATCGCAGAAAGCCACGCTGTTCACCGGCAGCATCGCGTCCAATGTCGGCTATGGCGACAACGGTCTCCCCTCCCCCGACAGCGACGCCCTGTACGAAGCCGTCGAGACCGCGCAGGCAAGCGAATTTGTTGACAAGACGGATCACGGCATGGAAAGCTATGTGGCGCAGGGCGGCTCGAACTATTCCGGCGGTCAGAAGCAGCGGCTTTCCATCGCAAGAGCCATCGCGAGAAAGCCGGAGATCTTCATTTTCGACGACTCCTTCTCCGCCCTCGACTACAAGACCGACCGCGTCCTGCGCAAGGCACTCGATGAGAAATGCGGCGATGCCACACGCATCATAGTCGCACAGCGCATCGGCACCATCCGGAATGCCGACAAGATCCTCGTGATCGACGATGGCAGGATCGCCGGCATGGGCAGGCATGAGGAATTGATGCAGCATTGCGAGGTCTACCAGCAGATCGCGCTGTCGCAGCTTTCAAAGGAGGAACTGGCGTAATGGAACAGAAGGAATACGAATTCGGACAGGCAGCGCGGCAGCGCCCGCGCAGAGGCCCGATGGGCATGGGCAGAGGCAACGGCGAAAAAGCCAAGGATCTGTTCGGCACATGGAAGAAATTATTCGCCTACTGCCGGCGATATGTAGCGGCCTTTGTCATCGCGCTGCTCTGTGCAGCACTCGGCACCGTGCTGACACTCGTGGGACCTGACAAATTGTCTGACATGACAGACACCGTCACAGACGGCATCGCGCCGGATACGGATGCTCTGGAATCCCTGATCGAAGCCATTTCGGAGAATAGCCAGGAGAATCTACAGACGCTCATGGAGCGCATGACGGAGAGCTTCAGCGACACGGCTGCCATGCAGGAAAAGGCAGGGCAGATCATGGCATCCCCGGAGATTTCCGATGCGGAGAAGCAAAGCTTTATGGATGCGATGCAAAGCATGGCTTCCGATCCGGAATCCTCACAGACCGCACTTCTCAGCCTGCCGGAGAGTGTGCTGGAGCTGCTCTTTCAGGAGATCGAGGTCAATGGTGTGACCATCTCACCCGGCGACCAGGTGCAGACCATGCAGAAGCTGCAAAGCCTTGAAAATGCGGACGAAAGCGAAGTGCAGGAGCGCTTGCAGGCGCTTCCGGATGCTGTGCAGGATGCGCTGTATTCGGATGTGGAGGTGGACGGCGTGACCGTCACAGCGGACGATCAGCGGGAAATGGCAGCGCTGTTTTCCGACCTGCATTTAGATGCCGACAACACCGCCGATGCCGAAGCAGCGCTCGATGCGATGGACAAGCTGCCGGATTCCGTTTACAGCCTCATCAAGCCGGAGATCGACATGAAACAGGTCGCGAGGATCGGTATGCTCCTGGTCGGACTGTACGCCCTGAGTTATCTCCTGTCCGCCGTGCAGGGCTGGATCATGGCGACCATCACACAGCGCGTTTCCAAGCAGCTTCGCTCCGATATTTCGCGAAAAATCAGCTGCCTGCCGATGTGGTTCTACAACCGCACCACGACCGGCGATGTGCTGTCGCGTGTGACGAATGACGTGGATATGATCGGTCAGTCGCTCAACCAGAGTTTCGGCAATCTCATCACGTCCATCATCCTGTTTTTCGGCAGCCTGCTGATGATGCTGCTGACCAACGGCTGGATGACGCTGACGGCGGTCGGCGCGAGTGTGCTGGGCTTTGTCATCATGTTCGCCATCATGGGCAAGAGCCAGAAATACTTCATCCGGCAGCAGAATCACCTCGGCGAGATCAACGGTCACATCGAGGAGATCTACGCCGGCCACACGGTCGTCAAGGCTTACAACGGCGAGGAAGCGGCACAGAAGACCTTCGACCGCATGAACGACGACCTGCGGGAAAGCGGCTTCCGGGCACAGTGCCTTGCCGGCATGATGATGCCGATCATGATGTTCATCGGCAATCTCGGTTATGTGGCGGTCTGCGTGGTCGGCGGCGCCATGGCACTGAATGGGCACATCGGATTCGGCGTGATCGTGGCATTTATGATGTATGTCCGCTATTTCACCCAGCCCCTGCAGCAGATCGCGCAGGCGGTGCAGTCGCTCCAGTCTGCGGCGGCTGCCGGAGAGCGTGTGTTTGAATTCCTCGAAGCCGAGGAAATGGAGGACGAATCCGGCAAGAAGGCGTTCCTGGACAACATCCGCGGCGAGGTAGAATTCGACCATGTGAGTTCGGGTATGAGGATTCCGACAAACTGCTGATCCACGATTTCTCCGCAAAAGCAAAGCCCGGACAGAAAATCGCCATCGTCGGCCCCACCGGTGCCGGAAAAACGACCATGGTCAATTTGCTCATGCGATTCCATGAAATTCAGGGCGGCGAGATTCGCATTGACGGCGTTTCCACCAAGGAGCTCACTCGTGAAGCCGTGCATTCCGGCTTCTGCATGGTGCTGCAGGATACGTGGATCTTTGAGGGGACGCTGCGTGAGAATCTGGTCTACTGCACGGAGAACGTGAGCGATGAGAAAATCCAGCAGGCTTGCAAGGCAGTCGGGCTTGACCACTTTATCCGCACCCTGCCGGACGGCTATGATACGGTGCTTTCCGACCAGCTCAACCTCTCGCAGGGACAGAAGCAGCAGCTCACCATCGCAAGAGCCATGATCGCCGACAAGCCCATGCTGATCCTCGACGAAGCGACTTCCTCCGTGGATACCCGAACCGAGCAGAAGATCCAGACAGCGATGGATCAGCTCATGCAGAACCGTACATCGTTCGTCATCGCGCACCGTCTTTCCACCATCAAGAACGCCGACCTTATCCTCGTGATGAAGAACGGCGACATCATCGAAAGCGGCACGCATGAGGAGCTGCTCTCGCAGAGCGGATTCTATGCGGAGCTGTACAACAGCCAGTTCGAGCAGGCTTCCTGATACACATTTCTCATCAAGCAATTGACATAGCCTGACGAGAAGCGCGTGCTGACACGCCCGCCATTTTGTAACGCTATGCGTCAAAAAACAAGCCGTTCTCCCAAGTCACCCCCGGGGAGAACGGCTCTTGCTATACTACGCCCTCTACCAAAGCAACTATGTGGCTTTGGTAGAGGGCAGTATATCAGTCTTGCACCAGTCCGCGTTTCATCAGACTCATGTCAAACACATCGAGAACGCCGTCCGGATAGAGATCCGCAGCGTACAGATTATAAATGATGACATCCCGGTCGCCCAGCAGCCATTTCTGGAACGCGATCACATCGAGAATATCAAACGTCCCGTCCGCGTCAATGTCGCCGTCCACCGGCGCAATATCGCCTGCAAGCGGCGGCAGCGTTTCCTCCGGCATCATTGTGCCGATGGGTTCTGTCGGGAACCACTCCTCCGTGGTATCCTCTGCGACCATCGTGCCAACCGGCTCTGTCGGGAACCACTCCTCTGCGGTGGTGTCCTCAGCCGCCATCGTGCCGACAGGCTCTGTCATCGAGCCGCCGTCCACTGCCGGAAACTCATCCTCCGGCATCATCTCACCGGCTGTTTTCGTCAAGCAGGTCGTGGTTTCGGTTTCCGTTTCGGGACTTTCCGGCGCAGCGGTTACAGCACCGGCACAGACACTGGCACCAACGGCTGCCGAGGCCATCAGCGCAGCGATCTCCTTCGTAAATTTCCTCATGATCTCTTACCTCCTCTTTTCCGAAGCTGAATGCTTCGCGATCATTTCGAGCGCCGTCAGGATCTGCACCTGCTCCTCCAGACAGGCAGCTTCTGAAATATTACGCACCGTACCCGTCGTGCCCATTTTCCGGCACGCGCAGGAATTCCGGCAGTATTCCGCGATCTCGCAGCCCTCGCATCGTTCCGACATCATCGAATAATCCGGATGCGCCCGTCGGGCCGCTTCCGCCTGGATGCCTGCTGTCAGGTCGCCGCAGCGGAAATCCGGCAGATTCTGGAACTGCACGCAGGGATAGAAGCTGCCGTCCCAGTTGATGAACAGCTTCTTTTTGCAGATCTCGCAGGTGCTTCTGATGTGATTCTGGATATGCTTCTTCTTGACTGCCAGTTCATAGATGGAGATACCCTCCAGACCGGCAATTTTCCTCCACTGCTCACGCAAAAGATCCCCGAAGCTGTCGGGATCATCCGGAACAAGAAACGAATCCATCGCCGCCGAGACCTTCCGGACACCGAGCTGTTTCAGATACAGGATATGCTCGTAAAGTCTGGGTAGGCTCTCCTTCGTGTACACAAGCTGCACGAGGGTATCCGGCTGATAGCGCAGCAGCAGCTTCAGATTGGCATCCAGCAGCGCCCGGTCGGCGCCGCGTTCGGTACAGTCCTCGCCGTCATGGGACATATTGATGATGACGCCGCGGTCGGCGCACCATTTGACAAAGGGCTCATCCAGCAGCGTTCCGTTCGTGGTGATGACGTACTGCCGGGCATGAAGATGCTCGCAGAAATACTGCACCTCCGCCTTGTACAGCAGCGGCTCACCGCCGAACAGATACACCGTTCCTGCGTCACCGCGGGCATTGATGAAATCCGTGATCCTGTGCATGATCTCAGGTGTTATGCTGCCGTATACGGTATTCAGATGCCGTTCGTAGCAGTAGCTGCAGTGCAGATTGCATTTATTTGTCAGACTGATCGTATAATCCAACATCCCACCCCCTGAACCTGGCAGTTTTTTTGATCGGGCAGCACCCCAGACAATGCTAACAACTTAGCAAATGGAACAAGCGTCCTTCCCCCAGCCCCTGCCTTTCTGCGAAGCGAAAACAGGGCTATGTGCGGAGCTTTGTGCCACGCCCCTGCCTCTAAAAGCATCGTTTTCAAAGGCTTGCTATCATTATAGCATATCACGCGATCAATTGCAATAGTTTTTTGTAATTCTATTCAGAAAATTTATAATTATGGGCAAAAATCTTCCCATCCTTCCCGGAAGCCGCTGGCTTTCATCAGGAACGGCGCTTCTGAATGTCCGCATCCTGCTCCAGTCCGCTCCAGCCAAACCGCAGAAACGAGACCAGTATGGACACGATTGTGATGCTTTCGCTGATGATGCCGCCGATCGAATGGACGATGACGTCGTAGATCAGCCAGCATGGGGATGCGCAGACCAGATTGACCATGCGGATCCGGCGCGGGCTGTTCGACCAGTACGCAAATGTGCTGGTCACTGATGCCGCAAATGCCAGCAGGCTGACCGGCCCGTTCCAGGTCAGGAACAGCACGCCCGTAAACAACAGCGTGATCACGGCCGGGCACCATTTCTGCCGCACCCAGTGCCAGTCGCGGTATTTCATCATCAGCGCATTGCGCAGGATATTGACGGCAAGACTCAGGCAGCCGCTTTTTGCGTCAAGCAGAAAAAATTGCACGCAGAACAGTGCTGAACCGATCAGCTGCAACAAAAACAGCCAGCGGTTTGACCGGATCTGATAGGACAGGATAAAGACGGCAACCGCCAGAAGTCCGATGCCCTGGATGAACCATTCATTCAATGTAGAACCCTCTTTTCTTCGTGATCGGTTTTCTCTAACAATGCTTAAGCTGCTGGCTTTGTTTGGAGGATCGTTACGGATTACATAGTGATTTACTATGTAATTTTTTA
>JAFPXW010000220.1 GCA_017394565.1 Oscillospiraceae bacterium
AACCCCCTTCCCAGGAAGGGGGCTTTTTATGCAGGGGGCTGCGGCGAACGCCCCGTCCCCTCTGCTTCGCGTGGCTCAGCATCTCCCCACCCCGTGGGGAGTCACCCTTCACCCGCTTGCTTTCTAAAGTTGTTGGCATTGATTATAAAACCCATCCTCATACGCCCACAGCGACGAGCGGAGCCCCTGCGTGCCGAACGTCATCCGCACGCGGCAGATGGTCTTGTCCGGCAGGAGGGTGCCGCAGCGGACAGTGTCGCCGAGTTTTTCGTTCGCAAAACCGGCATAGGTGACGTATGCCGCCCGGTTGCCGCGGCAGGAGAACAGATTCCGGAATGTCAGCGCTTTCTGCGGATCGGACAGGAACTGCCGGTCGAACGGCAGCTGCTTGTGGCGCACGATCTGCGCCGCGGTCGCCGTCGGGTTTTCCTCCCGGTAGGCATCCGGGTTGCCCTGCAAGTCCTCCATGTGATAGTGGCTGACCAGTTTCGTCGTGTCCGTCACCTGCCCCGTTTCCACGATCCTGCTGCTGTCCGGTGTCCATACCGTCGGCACGGCATCGAGCGTCATGCGCACCATGTTGTTGTTGACAAACGGGTAGCGGCGGCTCACCTTGTAGACGAACGTCGCCACGCAGTCCCACAGGCTCGTGCCCTCCTTCACGAAAATATAGCCCGTCGTCGGGTTCTGTTCGACCGTGACGTGCGGGATCGTGTAGAAGCCGTTCACCAGCGTTTCGAGCGTGAGGTTCGAGTGCAGTCCGGCTTCCAGCTCGTTCTGCGTCAGAAGTGACGTAAACGTGCGGCTCTGCACACGCAGCATCCAGACACCGCCGCGCTGGAATTTCTCCACCCGATCCGCCAGCCCCGTGAAAATACTCTGCCCCTGCCATTCCAGTTCCAGATACACCACGCCCCGGAAATCCGATGCCGCATCCGTGAGGAATAAGCCCGTCAGCGTTTCGTAAGGCGTGTAAATTTCGCGCTCCAGCGTCAGTGCGATGCATTCTCCGGCAGTCACCGTATCATTTGCGCGGACGGCTTTCAGCGTGAAAACGCTCATGCGCCCACCTCCTCCAGCGGCACGTCCGTATAGAGGACAAGCGTCAGATCTGCCGCCGTATCGGACAATTCCATCGTGTAGCCGATCAGCCGCACGTCTTTGGCTTTCAGCAGTCCCAGCCGCACATCCTGCGTCGAGCCGTCACGCAGCAGCGTATCCAGTGCCGCACCGACGGATGCGATCTGATCCAGGGGAGGCGTGGCGCAGCCCTTGAGCTGGATCCGTGTGCCTTTCGGATAGATCGCCGCAACAGCGCCGGCTCCCTCGGCTGTTCCCGTTTCGCGCAGCAGACAGCCGCCGGTGATGCGGTATTCATGCAGATGCACCGTCACCGTCCCGACCGTCAGCGTGTAGTCCTGCATTCCGCGCAGATAGATCATGCACTCACCACCTCCATCGAAATACCGCTGACGGTGAAGCGGGCGTCCATGATGATGCGTCCGAGCTTCACATCCACTCTGGCCGCACGCACTTCGCAAAGCACGCAGCCGATCCCTCTCATGCGGGGGAGCAGCCTGTCATAGAAATGATCCTCCGCCGTTTCCAGAGGAGACGTCATCGGCACGAGGACGGACACCGTGAACACCGCCGAAAACGGGCAGCATACGCAGGCGCCCTCCGGAAACGGCGTCCCCAGCTTTACCGATTCTGCCGTCAGCACAGTGAACAGGGCCGCCGACTTCTTTCCGACGGGAACAGCGTCGAATGACGGGTAGACTTCCGTCTGATCGCTGCCGCGCAGCCGGCGGAGGATCTCATCAAAAAGCACCTGCATCCGCTTACCCTCCGATCGTTCTGAACTGAAATCCCGGTACCGCCACCAGTGACGCGCAAAGCCCCTCATACGAATACACGAGCTGCTTGGCAAAAAGCAGCTGCTGCGCGGAATCGCTCTGTCTGGCGATGGTGCCTGCGAATGTCGCGAGGGCTTTTTCACGCGCACCGTAGATCTCGGTGTATCGCAGATTGGCGATGGCGGCAGCCAGATACGTCAGGCGCACATCGGTTTCGTCCGCATCCTCCCGCAGGATCTGCCGGACTTCCATTGCAGCGGCGTCGATGACCGGTCTGAAGGTCTCCGTATCCGTTTCGCCGGAAAACAGCGTAAACAGGTCACATACACGTTCCATATCCATTTGGCATTCCTCCTTTTTTCAAGAGAGTTGCAGGAGAGGGGAGCCCCCTCCTGCCGCAAATTTCTCACCTCTGCACAAATGCATCCAGTCCGCCGCAGTCACCGGCGATCTGCACCACGGCTTCTGCGGACTGTTCCTCCAGCAGGGCACGCTTCATCGTCATCAGTTCCGCAATGTCCATCTTCTCTGCCGCAAGGCGCAGCGCCTTGGAAACAGTACCGCCGTCTCCGCAAAGCGTCAGCACCTCGGAGCGCAGCATCGTTTCCACTTCCTGCATGAGTTCCTTCTGTTCGGTTTCCATCGTGATCTCCTCCTTGTTCTGAAAATGCTTCGTCACACCCGCCTGTACCTGCGCAGGCACCGCCACAAAGCTCCATTCATACGCATCCCGGATGTCATCGAGCACCGTGTAGCACAGCTGTCCGCCGTAGACACGCTGCGGAATATGGCTGCAAGCGCACTCCGCGCGATCCGCACCGCAGACGGAACACAGCCGGCGTCCGGCACTGCACGAAACGCTGACCTCCTTCTTGATGCCGCCCTCGATCTCGCGGATCAGATCCTGATTCGAGTCCGTGCGCACCATATAGGCGCTCGCTCTGAGGGAAATATACGGTCTGCCGTCGCGTGTTTTCTTCTGCGGATCGCGCACGACCTGCGTGTCAAAGATCCGCGCCGTCTGCGAACCGGAGCGCAGGTCATGATCGAAGATGCCGGTCTTTCCGATGAAAAGCGCCTGCATCTGCTCCAGTGCCGCATCCGAGAAGCATTCGTAATCGCGGTCGATGTCGTTGTCGCACAGCGTCACATCAAAGAGATACACCTCATCCTCCGTATGCTCGCGCCGTGTGAACCGGTTGAGTTTTTCCAGTGCATTCTCTGTCAATGCAAAGACCTCCTTTCAAGGGGAAAGCAGCCATGACCGGCTGCTTTCCCGATGCCCCGGTGCCTCAGAAGAAGCATCAGAGGCTGTCGACCTTCAGCACGCACAGTGCATCGTCCATGATCTTGCGGAATCCGGTATTGACAGAGACCGTGATGCAGTCCAGCTGGCAGTCGATGAGCTTGTCGGTTTCCAGTACCACGTCCGAGCTCAGGATCTGCTCGATCGCAAAGTCTGTGTCCGCACCGATGAGTGTCTCATTGTCGAGCTGCGGGCAATTGTACAGACGCGGGCCGAAGGGCAGGTGCAGCGCTGCATCCGGTGCAACATCGTGATTGAAAGGCAGCATCGCGAGGATCAGAGCCAGATTCTCCGGAGAAACATACAGCGCTCTCATCTTGTAGCTGTCAAACTGCACGAACAGATTCATAAGATCGTTGTAATGCAGGAAACTGCCGGCGGTGTGGATGGTAGGCGCATCCGTCTTCATCACGTTCAGCACCTCGCCGATCATCGAATTTGCCAGCTCAGTACCGATCCTGCGCAGCATCACAGCAAAGATATCCAGGCGCTGCTGACGGACAGCCTCGTAGGAAGCATTGATGGCTCTGCCGTACTTTTGCAGCTGTACGACGCCGGAGCTTTCCATGATGGAGGAAGCCGGCAGTGCAATGCCCTGCGCCACCGTGGAGTAGGGAGCAGTCTCCGTCAGTTCGATGGGCTGGTAGCGGTTGGAAACGCAGTGAGTGACCACGCCGATCATATCCGGCAGGATGGCCTCCTCCATGCCCTGCAGCACAGCGCGGCGGATAAATTCCGGAAACAGCACAGCGCTTTCGGTCGTTGTGAAGAACTTCTCTACGCAGTCGCAGTCCTTGCCGGACACGCGGATGTCGAAGCGCTTGAGCTGGCGCTCATAGGCATCCAGACGCGCCAGGGGAGAACCGGCGTACTGTGCAGACGGATCGGATTCCTCCAGCGCCTGTGTGAAGCTCTTGCCGGAGAGATGATACATACCCTTTTCCAGTTTGATCTCATTGTACATAAACGTACCTCCTTGAAAGATTAGAGATTGGATACAGTTTCGTCAGAGTTCGTCGCATTCGCGGCGACTCTCTGTTCGATCTCGCTTGCCTGCGCACGATAGAGCCGTGCCTGCGCAAGCTCGACCTCATCCTGGAGATTGATGTCGTCCCACACCACGCGCACCGGCGCAAAGCAGCCGTCCATTGCCAGGAACATCCCGGCGATGCGGCAGATGACAGGCTCCAGCAGCCGGCGGTAATATTCCAGCTCCGAAGTCAGGATATCTGCCTGCTGAGCGCTCATGCGTTCGGTGGACGACCAGCTCAGACCGAGCAGAAACGGCGGAACAGAGAGCTTGGAAAGCATCTGCTCCAGGATCTGCCGGACAGGGATCTCCGTCTCCGGCATGATGCCCTCGGCGCCGATGACCTTGATGTCCACATCGCCGACCGACACAAAGTCGCGGATCTCGCCGTGCTTGGCGGCCTGCATCCCGTCCGACCATTCCTGTGCGATGATCTTCGCGCGTTCGCCTGCATAGGCAGCATCCGCGCTGTCCGCGGAAGGACGGTAGGTCACGGCATAGCGGACATTGCCGGCACGGTCAAAGTTCTGCCCGACGCACTCATAGATGCGCATGAGCAGCGATGCAAAGACCGGCATCCCCTGCAGGAGCGACACACCGTAGATGCCGCCGTCCGGGGCTTTGAGCGCCGTAAACAGGATGCGTTCCGGATGCGGCAGGAGGACGGTTTCCGTGCCCTTGCGGAGGAAATACTGCCGCTGCATGGGATCCGTTCCGGGACGGACGCCGACGTCCGTGACCTTGCCGTTCCAGAGCCCTTCGACACGTTTGCCGTGCTTGTCGAGCACGATCTCGCCGACGGCATTGCCGTAAACGAGCAGACTGTCAAAATAGCTGTCAATGAAGCTGTAGATCGACTGACCGGTCAGTCCCACCGGCACTTCCCGCAGAAACCGGTCCAGCGTTGCCTGCCGGGAGGGATCGTCACATTCCACATGGAAGGAACCGATCAGCCGCACCAGCTTGGAGATGGCGGCATCGACCAGAGGCACAGTCCTGCGCAGTTTCTCGAACAGCTCGTAGCTGTAGAGGGAGGCCGGGTATTCGCTGCGGACACAATTCCCCTGCGCAGCGGTCTGCACGGCAGGGAGCGCCGGCGTTTCGGACTTCCCTCTGCGTTTGAAAAGCTTCATGAGTTCTCTCACCTCCTGATGATCGTTTGTGTGCTTCGGATCCCTCCGAAGCTGGCGGATCTCTCACATGGCACACCCTATTCAAGTCATTCTCACCTCCGGATACTGAGCGCCGCAAATGTCGCCGCCGGCGGCAATTGCATGGCGGATGTGACGAAATACCGCATATCGTCCATCGCGTGGTCGTGTTCCTTGCGGGGGACATCGCCGGCACTGTTTTCCTTCCAGCAGTACTGCGTAAATTCGCGCAGAATGTCCTCACACGACACATGAAACCGCAGCCTGCCCTGCTGCAATTGGTCGCTGACGCGGCGGATGCCCGAAAGCACGTCGTTTTCCGCCTTTCTCACGCGGAATCTGCCGTGTGAGAGGATGCACGCGATGAAGCTTGCCGCCGACGGATCGACGACCACGCAGTCGATGGGCAGTTTGCCTGCCAGCTCCTCCAGACCGCGGTAATGCTCCTCGTCGGTACGGGAAATGCCCTCGCGCCGTGCCGCGTAGTAATACTCGCGGATGCGGTACCAGATGCCCTCATGCAAGCCCCACAGTCCCATCGAGGTCGGGTTGACCGTGCCGTAGTCGCACGAGATGACGTACCGTTCAAAGGCTTCCGGCAGCGTTTCCACAACGAACTGCTCCCGGCGGAACATCGGATAGACCAGCCCCTCGGACGCTGTCCATTTGCCGAGGACGAACCGCTCATAGAACACCCCGGCATAGAGCCTGCGGTAGCGTTCCCTGACCTCCTCACGGAGCGAAGGATTATCGTCCATCGTAAAATGCAGATACAGCGCCCGTTTTTCGTCCGTCTTGCAGATCCACTCGCGGTAGAACCAGTGGTAGGGATGCTCCGGATTGCAGTTGAACCAGAGCTTGGCGCCGGCGACAGAGCATCGCGCGATCGCCTGCTCCACGAACGAGCGCGGCATCAGAACCACCTCATCGAACAGCACACCGCACAGCGTCATGCCCTGAATGAGTGCAGCCGCACCCTCGTCCTTGCCGCCGAACAGATAAAACCGGCACGTTCTGCCGCAGGCGGTCACATCCATGAGATGCTTCGAGCGAAGCTCTTTCACCTCCATGCCGACATTCCGGAGGGCTTCCGTCAGGGGGCGGACGACATTGCGTTCGAGGGCGGTGATGGTCCTGCCGCACAAAGCGAACGTTCCCTGCGGACAGGTCGCCAGCGCCCACGCCACGAACCCCAGCGACATCGCGAGCGTCTTGCCGGAACGGACGGCGCCGTCGCAGATGATGGCATCGAGGCCGCGGCAGCGGGGATCACGCCACCAGCGCAGGCATTTTCGCTGCTTCGGGGAAAACGGTTCAAACTGCATCCGCATCCCCTCCGCAGAGCGCCTCAAAGAACGAAGCTGCCGACTGGTCATCCGCGGATTCGCGGTCGTAGTTGTGGAGTGCTTCGAGCGCTTTCTGGCGGTCGAAGAAGTGGATCTCGACGCCGCCGGCCTTGTCGCGCTTGATGGACGCGACATTGAAAAGGTTCATGCGCCGCAGCACCTCGGGCCCGGGCAGATCATCCGAGAAGATCAGTGCCGCGGCATCGTTGCACTTTCCGAACGCGAGCTTTTCGAGTCCGTCGAGTGCTTTTTCGGATCTGGATTTTGCCATTTCGTAAACCTCCCTCCATAAAGGGAAAAAAAACGGCAAAAGTTGTACGTTTCAGTACAACTTTTTCAAAAAAATTTTGATTTTTGAAAATTTGCTATAGCTTTGGTCTGCTTTTGCAATGTTTAGATAGCGGAATCTTAAATTTTAGCAATTTCTGGCAATTCTGAAAAAATAAAAAAACCCGCCCCCGATCACAGATCAGGGACGGCAGGCTGTCAAAAAAGTCAAAACATCCGTTCTGTTTAAATGGCGGTGGGGAAACTACAGCAAAAACGGGGGTAAAAGGGGGCGCAGCCCCCTAAAAATAG
>JAFPXW010000221.1 GCA_017394565.1 Oscillospiraceae bacterium
CCTGCCTGCTGCATGAGCTGCAGCGCCATTGTGCCGCAGAGTTCGGCGTTGTGATTGGGTGCGTCGTAGGTTTCGACTGCGTTCACGGGAACCAGTACTTCCATCGGTCGATCCGCCTGATTAAAGAATGTTTTCAGCGTCAGGCAGAACTGCATCACACAGATGTCTGTGCAGACTCCGCAGACGATGATGCGCTTGATATTGGCGTTTTTTGCGAGAAAGATTTGAAATTCTGGCGTGATCGCGCCATTGGTGGAGTTTTTATCGATCTTGAGGTAGCCGCCGATCTTTTCAAGGCTTGGTGCGATCTCAGATTCGCTCGTGCCGCGGATGCAGTGCGGCGGAAAGCTCTGGAATTCGATGCAGTCCGCATCGTGACAATCTGCAAACGCAACCGTCGGGAGTGCATTTCTTTTCGCAAATGCGAGCAATTTCTCACATTTCGGCAAAACGGATGCGGATCTCGGCGAGGACAGCACGCCCTCGGTCAGAAATCCATTCACCATGTCTACGATCACAAGCGCGGTCGCCCCGTCCTGAAGCGTCGCAGCGTTCGTCGGTTCGAGGTTGGAAAGGGCTTGTTTCCAATCATTCCATGCATTTTTCATCACATACCTCCTTGGTAGGTAACATAGTTTATTATACTACTTTTTAGCGGTTTCGTCAAGTGCGGATTCCCAAAATGAATGGTAATTCTGATAAAACCTGACCATCTTGCAGATGGTTTCGTCGGAAAACGGGATCACGCCGCGTTTCTCCTGAATCAGTACATTCCGCGTGAACCAGACGCGCACTGCGCCTTCCGTTTCGGGTGTCAGGATCGTGTAGCCATAGTCATCAGGTTCACCCATATGCTTGATGCCATCGGCCATATACAGATTCAGAATCACCAGAAACGACCTGTTTGCGTCTGTTAAAGCGACGACATATTTGAAATGATCGCCATAATACTTCTCCACGAAGCGCTCTGCACAACTCCGGATGCGGATACGTTCGTCAGCAGTCGTGACCGTGAAGTGGAAATCTTCTGCCAGAGAAACGCCTTTTTCTCTCCAGAAATCGGGAGATTTTAACATCTGTCGCTGTACCGCCGCAGCATTTAGCATCTGGAATCCATCTCCATAGGCAGGATCCGTCAGCAATCGGCTTTCTTCACGCCAGATGATCGTTTCGCGGATCGGCTGCATGAGGTCGGAAGGGATCGTTTCCGTCATTTTCTCCACCTCGAAATCTGTGACCATCCGGTTTCTGTCGGGATCGTCCGGTTCACGAATAGCAATTGATTGGAATTTCACGCGGCTCCAGCCAACTCCAAAACTGCCAAGCACCGCATATTCGCAGATCTGGACGTCTTTTTCGGAATCTGCAAAAACTCTACCCAGCGAAAAACCGTTTACCGTCTCCTCCGTCACAAACCGAAGCTCCAGATAGACATAGCGGTAGGGATCGTTCTTGATCGGGCTATGACATCGCAGGATCTCCATGATCTGTGTCTGCTCTGTTTCTGTGGCCGGTCGGCGCAAAAATTGCATCATATGGTCACTTCCTTCGATAAATACGGCTTGGCCGGTGTTTGCCTCCGGTCGTCATTTTGTCGGTTTCCGCAACAAGTCCGGCGATCTTTTTCCGGAAATTCGCCTTGTAAAGCGGCTCACCAAGAATGATCTCATACACGCGCTGCAGCTCCGGCAGCGTGAATTCTTCACCGACGAGAGAGAACGCAATATCGGTATAATTCACCTTTCCGCGGATGCGTTCGAGTGCGTAGCGGATGATCTGCGCATGGTCAAAAGCCAGTTCGGACTGCGCCATTTCCTGCGCCGGAAAGAATCCTGCGTCACCGTCCGGTTCTTGCAGATTCGCCCACGACACAAGCGCGTAGTATGAAACGGAGATCACGCGCATCCTCGGATCACGCGCAACTGCGCCCCATGTGTAGAGTTGCTCGAAATAAATGCCGCGCAGTCCGGTTTTCTGTGCAAGGGCGCGTTCGGCGGCCGCATCGAGGGTTTCCTCCATCCCGACAAACACGCCGGGGAGTGCAAATTTTCCTTGAAACGGATGCTCCGTTCGCTTCGTCAGCAGAACCTGCAGCGCTCCGTCGCGGATCGTCAGCAGGACAAGATCCACGGTCACGGACGGTCGGTCGTAGTCCTCTCGATGGTAGCTTTGCAGGAATTCGGTTTCGTTCATGGGTATCACCTCTTTTGTAAGTAGCTGTTTGCTACTTTCTATAGTTCTATGATAGTATATTTTTGCTACTTTGTCAAGAGGTATTTGCGATTTTTTTGAGATTTGTATGTTTATACAAAGTTAAGATCCAATTAAAAGATTAAAGCAGCATTTTGACGAACAAAACGCTGCTTTCTCTGCGATATGCAATTACGCTTCGATGATCTTATGGATCATCGGGATCTGCACAGCCGGGGCATCCTTGATCTCAATGGCCGCGCTCAGACGGGAGATCGCGGCTTCGCACAGCGCATCGGATATTCCGTGAACGGTGAACAACGGATCGCCCTGTCCCACGAAATCGCCGACAAACCGATGGAACACCACGCCGGCGCCCATGTCGATGTCCGGTCGATCTGACGTTCGCCCGGCGCCAAGTCCCAGACACGCCAGGCCGACCTCCTCGCTCTGAATGGATGTCACAAAACCGCGGCGGCTTGCGAAAACGGTACGCTTCACCTCCGATTTCGGGAGCAGATCTGTATCGTCGCAGACGTTGCCGTCGCCGCCCTGCGCTTCGATCATCGCGCGGAATTTCTCCAGTGCTTCGCCGGATTCGAGCGCTTGCTCCGCCATTTTACGGCAAAGGACAATATCGCCCTTCCCTGCCATGACGAGCATTTGCGCCGCCAGCGCCGTCGCAAGGTCGGTCAGTGCATTGCGGATCTCACCGCGCAGTGTGAGGATCACTTCCTCCACCTCGAGTGCATTTCCGACCGCTGCACCAAGCGGTGCATTCATATCCGTAATGATCGCGCGGCAGCTCTTCCCTGCCTGCTGTCCGACCTGTACCATCAGTTTTGCCAGTGTTTCGGCATCTTCCGGCGTTTTCATAAACGCGCCGCTGCCGTATTTGACATCGAGCAGGATGCAGTCAGCACCCAGCGCCAGTTTCTTCGACATGATCGAGGCGCAGATTAGCGGGATGCTGTCCACGGTTGCAGTCAGGTTGCGCAGAGCGTACATTTTCTTGTCGGCAGGTGTCAGATTGCCGCTCTGGGCGATGACACAGCAGCCGATTTTCTTCGTGTTATCGAGGAATTGCTCCACACTCAGGTCTGTCCGGAAATTTGGGATGCTCTCCAGCTTATCAATGGTTCCGCCCGTAAAGCCGAGTCCTCTGCCGGACATTTTTGGCACGAATCCACCGCAGGCCGCGACGATGGGAGCGACCAGCAGCGTGGTTTTGTCGCCGATGCCTCCGGTGCTGTGTTTGTCGATCGTTTTGGCATGGATGGAGGACAGGTCGAGGCAGTCCCCTGAGTCGCGCATTGCCAATGTCAGTGCAACGGTTTCCTCCACAGACAGCCCCTGACAGCAGACGGCCATCAGCCAGGCGGACATCATATAATCGGGTATCTCGCCATGGGTAAAGCCTTGCACGAGATGGCGGATCTCCCCCTCGGAAAGAGGCTCTAAGCGGCGTGTTTTCTGGATCAGATCGTAGGTTTGCATTAGGAGTCACTCCTTTACACGGTGAAATAGGATCGTTCAGTGGAGAAGCTGCATTGCGAGAAGCCATATGGAACGAAAGCACTGCAGAGCGGCAGTGCTTTCGGGGATATACTACGCGCTATTGCAAATCGTAATAACGATTTGCAATCCGCCGTCTTTGACGGCAGGGCGGCACTGCGTGCCGCTAAGCGCTTCGTTCATACGCCCTCTGCCAAAGCCACTATGTGGCTTTGGCGGCTGCTGAGCAGCCTGCAAAGCACAACACGTTGTGCTTTGCAATAGAGGGCAGTATATCAGACCTTGCGCAGATAGCGCGAGGTGGATTTTTTCTTCTTGCGCTCGTACATCAGCTCGTCGGCAGTTGTGATCATGCTGAACAGTGTCACGCCCTCGGTGATGTGGGACACGCAGGTGCCGATGCTCGCATCGAGTTTGTAGGGCTTGTGGATAATGAGGTTGATGTCCTCGAGTCGCTTGTGGAAAAGCCGTTCAAAGGACTGTGCTTCCTCTTCCGTGCTGCCGACGCCCAGCACGATGAATTCATCACCGCCGAAACGCGCACAGATCGCATCCGAGCCGCAGGACTCCTAGATGGCAGACGCAAGTCTTTGCAGTGCAAAATCGCCTTCCTTATGGCCATAATTATCGTTGATCATCTTCAGGCCGTCCATGTCGATAAAGCCGATCATGACCGGATCGCCGCTTGCTTCACAGCGGCGGAAGATGATATCTGCCTCACGGATAAAGCCATTGCGGTTGTAGATGCCGCACAGCGGATCAATGACGTACAGACGGTCAAGCTCGCTGATGACATTGTTGAGATGCAGCAACTTCCGGATATTCTCAATGGAATTGGAAATATTCATCATCAGCGAATGGCAGACCATGCTGCGCACGGGGAACAGGCTGTCTGTGATGACAAAATAGCCCAGGCATCTGTCGCGGAAATGCAGCGGCAGGAAATAGCTGACGTGGCCGCCGCCCTGAAG
>JAFPXW010000222.1 GCA_017394565.1 Oscillospiraceae bacterium
AACATGACATTTGGTCAGTTCGGAGGATTCTTTTAGTTAATCCGGATTTTTCTTTATTCATGATTCGCTATTCACTCTTCATGAAATCAAATAACGTCTGCGAAGCGGACACCACAATTACACATTATAATTCCTCATTCCTCATTCCTAATTCCTCATTCAATTTGACATTCCTCCGAACTTGTGCTATAATAATAAGTATGTGAAAAAACAAGAATCCTGTGAGGTTGGTATCATGGCGAAAAAACAAGAATACGGCAACGACAGCATTACGATGCTCAAAGGTCCCGACAAGGTCCGCAAGCGTCCGGGCGTCATTTTCGGTTCGGACGGCCCCGATGGGTGCGCCCACTCCATCTTCGAGATCATTTCCAATTCCATCGACGAGGCGCGTGCAGGCTTCGGCGACCGCATTGTCATTACACGCTGGAATTCCGGCGAGATCGAGGTCGAGGACTTCGGACGCGGCTGCCCGGTCGATTACAACCAGGTCGAAAAGCGCTATAACTGGGAGCTGGTCTACTGCGAGCTGTATGCCGGCGGCAAGTACGACACCGATGACCAGAGTTACGAGTATTCCCTGGGACTCAATGGCCTCGGTCTGTGCGCAACGCAGTTTGCTTCCGAATTCATGGACGTCACCGTCCACCGCGACGGCACGGAATATACCCTGCACTTCGAGAAAGGCGTCAACATCGGCGGCCTGCACAAAGCCCCTTACAAAAAGAAGGACACCGGCACGAAAACACGCTGGAAGCCCGATCTGGATGTCTTTACCGATATCCGCGTACCGGACGAATTCTTCCACGACACCCTGCGCCGGCAGGCGGTCGTCAACCCGAATCTGCTGTTCGTCTATCGCTCCGAGCAGGAGGACGGCAGCTTCGTCGAGAAGGAGTACCTCTACGAGCACGGCATCTCCGACTATGTGCAGGAGCTTGTCGGCGACAAGGCTCTCACGCCCATCCAGACATGGAGCGCCGAGCGCATGGGACGCGACCGCGAGGATAAGCCGGATTATAAGGTCAAGCTGTCCGTAGCATTCACGTTCTCGAATCAGGTCAACCGCCTGGAGTACTACCACAACTCCAGCTGGCTCGAACACGGCGGCTCCCCGGATAAGGCCGTCACATCGGCATTTCTGTCGCAGATCAATGCTTACCTCAAACAGAACAACAAGCTACAGAAAAACGAAAGCGCGGCACGGTTTGACGACATCCGCGACTGCCTGCTGCTGGTGTCCTCGTCCTTCTCGACGCAGACCTCCTACGAGAACCAGACCAAGAAGGCCATCACCAACAAGTACATCCAGGAGTGCATGACCGAATGGCTCAAGCATCAGCTGGAGGTGTACTTTATCGAGAATCCCGACGCTGCCAACAAGATCACCCAGCAGGTGCTCATCAACAAGCGCAGCCGCGAGAATGCAGAGAAGATCCGCCTCAATACCAAGAAAAAACTCACCGGCAACATTGACCTGGCAAACATGGTCGAGAAGTTCGTGGACTGCCGCACGAAGGATGTTTCGCGCCGTGAGGTGTACATTGTGGAGGGTGACTCGGCGCTCGGTGCGGTCAAGCTTGCGAGAGATGCGGACTTCCAGGCGGTCATTCCGGTGCGCGGCAAGATCCTCAACTGCCTGAAAGCGGACTACCCCAGAATTTTCAAGAGCGACATCATCACCGATCTGCTGAAGGTCCTCGGCTGCGGTGTCGAAGTCAATCTGAAAAATACCGGCAATATTCCACAATTTTCCTTGGATAATCTGCGCTGGTCGAAGGTTATCATCTGTACCGATGCCGATGTGGACGGCTTCCAGATCCGGACGCTGATCCTGACGATGCTCTACCGGCTGACACCGACGCTGATCCGGGACGGGTATGTTTACATCGCAGAATCGCCGCTTTACGAGATCAATACGAAGGATCAGACGTACTTTGCCTACACGGAAAAGGAACGTGCGGACATCCTCAAAAAGATCGGCGACAAGAAATTCACGATCCAGCGCTCGAAGGGACTTGGTGAGAACGAGCCGGAAATGATGAGCCTGACCACCATGAATCCCGAAACGCGCCGCCTGATCCGCGTCATGCCCGACGATCCGGCACGCATGGCAGAGATGTTCGACCTCCTGCTCGGCGATAATTTGCAGGGACGCAAGGATCATGTTGCAGAACACGGCGCGGACTATCTGGAATTGCTGGACGTTTCGTGATAAATTAGGAATTAGGAATTGTGGTATCGCCTTTGGCGATGGAATAAAATAGGCTTCCTAAAAGATAAAACCCTCGGCTTTGGGAAAATCTCCCTTAGCCGAGGGCTTTTTTGATTTGACGAAAAGGAACATTCAAAACATCCGCGAAGCGGATACCTTAATTCCTCATTCCTAATTCCTCATTCCTAATCAATTCCTCATTCCAGCTCAAACGCACCCGTATAAAGGCTGTAATACTGTCCCTTCTGGGCGATGAGTTCCTCGTGGTTGCCGCGTTCGATGATGCGGCCCTTGTCGAGCACCATGATGACATCGGAATTGCGGACAGTGGAGAGGCGGTGTGCGATGACGAATACCGTTCTGCCTTCCATCAGATTATCCATGCCGGCAGCGACAATGGCTTCGGT
>JAFPXW010000223.1 GCA_017394565.1 Oscillospiraceae bacterium
TCACGCATACATATCTCCTCCATCTCTCTGAAATAGAAAAAGGGTGTCTCTCATTGACTGAGAAACACCCTTATCGGTTTATATTTATCCCCAAGTGTAATTTCAGGGAACAAAGTGCATTGACAGGAACAAAAAAGGGCGTTCCAACTAAATGGAACGCCCGAAAGTATTGATATTATGCGGTTTTTAACGATTTTCGATCTGCCGGTTTCTTACTGTTTTCATCATTTTTATTTGTAAAGTTTTTGTGAAGTTGAGTTCCCTTTGGACATTACAAGTATGGCGTTTATATTGACAATGCAACGATGGTGTGCTATAATTGTTACAAACATAAATCGGAATTTAGGTAACTAATTATGAGGTGACTGAAAATGAATATTAAGCGTATAAATGAAGAAGATAGCAGAATAGGAAGCTTTATCAATGAAGAATTCTTATCTTATGCTGAACAAAACAATGTTGATTTGAATTATGATGATTTCTGTTTTATTGCAGAAAGTGATGACGGTGAGATTTTAGGTGTTATTACAGGTCGTGCATATTATAATGAGGTGCATATAGGAGATTTGATTATTCATAAAGCTCATAGAAAATGCGGATTAGGAAGCAAACTTGTTTCAGCAGTTGAGGAAGCATTTCAAAATGCAGGATATGATAAAATCACACTTACGACTTTTGGCTTTCAAGCACCTGAATTCTATAAGAAACTTGGGTATGTCGTTGAATTCATTCGAGAAGATAAAAATCCTAAATTATGCAAATATTTTTTATCAAAGCAAATCATATAATAAATTCTGATTTAACTGAACAGGAAAAATACGATGCCCCGAAGAGCTTTAAAACGCTTCGGGGCAAAACTTCTATATGGGTATCCGTCATACATTTCGGTGCTGTTTTTCATTCGTATTCAATCCGCATCTGCCGCCTCCACACGGCGATGCACTTCGGCGGTAAGCTCGTCAAAATAGATCTGCGTGTCGATCTGCGCATAGGCTTCGCTGTATTCCTGCCATGTGGCGTCGAAATTGCTGCTCATGACGAGAAGCGGCAGATATTTCCGCTTGGCTTCGTCGATCTGCTTCATGACCTTGCCGTAATCCGTGTCGTCCATGATGGACTTGCTGTACGTCCACATCGGGTACCACGGTGCATTTTCCGGCGGTTCGCCCAGCATTTCGTTATATGTCTGCACGCCATACGCCTCAAAGCAGCGCTGCACGTCCGGCTTCAGATGGGCAAAGAAAATATTCGGCTGATTCGACGAATTATAGGCATTGATGCCGTCCGGTGCCATGCCCTGCACATACGGGATATAGTCATACATACACATATGCGCCGCGCGGTAGTCCTCATCGCGCCAACGGGTGTACTGCTCCTCGGTCTGGTCAAAGATGCCGTCCTCGCGGACATAATAATCCACGCCCTCGATGCCCCAGAACCGCAGGTTCTGGATCTCCGGATCGAGCAGGTCATTGAGGAATTTCACCGCAGCTTCCGGATCGGGACAGCTCACCGAAACGCCAAGCCCGGACGAACCGTCGAATGCATTGCGGTCACGGTAATGCTCCTCGATGCCCTCGTCGATGGTGATGCCGAACGGGATATAGGTACATTCCGGCGGAAGCTGGGAGACGGCACTGTTGAAATTCCACTGCTGGTCGACCATGCCCAGCACCCGGCCGCTGGCGAGCTTCTCGTAATACTGCTCGGAATTGAGCAGGAAGCACTCCTGGTCGATCACGCCCTTCTGGTACTCGTCATTGAGCTTCTGGAACCAGCGTCTGGCGGTCGGCGACAGGTTGTAATCCTTTGCCTGCAGGGTATCCGGATCCACGATGCAACAGCCGTCATTCGGGTAGCCGTCGAGGAACATCGGCGGATTATCGAGCGCAAAGAACCACGAATCATTCGCCTCGATCTCGTAGCCATAGAACGGATCGCCGTTCTCGTCGGTGGGATTGGCTTCGAGGTAGCGCTCCAGCACGTCAAAGTAGTCATCGAGCGTTTTGAGCTGCGGGTAGCCTGCCCATTCCAGCACCCTTGTCTGGATCCAGAACGCCTCACCGCCGTGTGTGGGGCTGGTGTCCTTGATATGGAAGCACGAAAACAGCGGCACATAGTAAATATGCCCGTCATCCGCGCGGACGCGGTCCCATTCCTTTTCCGTGAAGTAATTCCGGAGATTCGGGCAGTCCTCCCAGTAGTTATCGATCGGAATGAACGCGCCCTGCTTCACGAGGATCTGGCAGTTCTCGGCATTGGGCGACATGAAGTCGGGATATTCGCCGGAGATCATCATTTCGCTGAACGTGCGGTCGATATCATCGGGATCAATGATCCACTGCTGATGGATGAGCGCACCGGTTTTCTCAGCGATGATCTGCTGGATCTCGTTGTCGTCGTTGATGTCCCTGAGCCTTGCAGTGAAAATACCGGAAAACTCGCGGAATTCCTGTTTTTTCTGCTCCTCTGCCGGCTTGGAACAGGCAGCAGCCGGAATCATCAGGGCGGCTGCAAGCACCGCAGCTGCGAATCGTTTGATATCCATCTATATCCTCCTTTCGTCCGGTCACAGACCGACACTGAGGTGGGGCTATCTCATGTGATGATGCCTACGCATTCTCCCCATTCTGCGGCAGGAACATCAGTTTTAACGTCAGACCGAACGATCCCTTCGAGGAAACATCAGCATCGACGGCATCCCCCATGCAGTGCTTCAGCCGCAGAAAGGCGTTATACTGCGCGTCGCGCTCAAAGGAATACGCTTCGCTGATGCCGCTGTCCTCAAAGATCGCGCGAAGCTTCAGGACTTCCGTCGTGCGCGGCGCCTTCGTTGTGAGGAAGGATACGCGGACGATGCCGTCCTCCGCGGTCACATTGGCGGAAACGCCGCCCTGATGCGCAAATACCCATTCCGCTGCCAGTGCAATGGAATACGCCGGTACCCGCCACTGTTCCGGAACACTGACGGTCCCCAGCAGCTTGGCACCGTGACGCTCCACGATGGCACTGAGGAAGTCCTGCTCCATCATGAAGGGGATCTCCTCCTCCGTCACACCGGCACACAATTCCGGAAACAGAGAGCGCATCTTCAATTCCGCATCCAATCGCATCGCCGTGCGGAACAGGGATGCATAATCGGAGCTTTTCTGTTCGAGGTTCTGGCTGCTTTCCTCAAATTCGTCGCCCTTTCGCTGGAGTCTGCCTGTCATGTCGCAGCAGATATCCAGCAGCTTCCCGACCTCGTCGCTGCCGTTTGCGCCTTTTGTGAGGGAACTCATGAGGTTGGTTTCGCGGAATTCGCGGATCGCCGGACGCACGCGCTTTCGTACACCGACATAAACCAGCAGGATGCCGCACGTCATCAGCAGCAGAAGGAATGTCAGAATGACGAAATACCAACGGTTTTCGGAGAGGAACATGAGGAAATTCTTTTCCCTGGCGTGCGCATAGAATTCCACATCCAGCGCGTAATAATTTCGCGTGATGCACGCAAAATCAGGATCAATGGTGATATCATCCACGGATCCGGCGCCTGCTTCGCTGGAATACAGGAGCGTGCCGCCGCTCATGACATACAGCTCTCCATCAAATCCGAGGTTTTCCACAAATTTGGACATGGCCGCGCGGTTCATTTCCAGACAAATATAGCTTTCACCGGTCTCAAGCGCCATATAGTCAAGCTTTCTGATGAGCAGCGGTGTATCTCCGTCCGGCGGGATACACAGCAGCGTGGGCTTGTTCATTTTCTTAAACGTCTGGTACCAGTACTCATCCTTCGCGGAATCGAGTGTCCGGATATTACCGCCGGTGAGGATCGTCGGGTTGGCGCTGTAGATCGTGAAGCGCTTGACGACATTCGTATCGGCGATGTTCATGGCCGTGTTCTGCTGCAGCGGATAGTAAGCCTCATAGTACTCCGCTGACGAGGGGTAGGTCATATTCAGAAAGCGATAGATCGCCTCATTGGTGTAGATACTCTTTGCGATGGAAACCGTGCTGTCTATGGACATATTCATCAGCTGTTCGGCTGCATTGACTGCTGTTTCCTCTGTCTGGTTATATTTATCCTTCCAGGTGCTAACGGTCGAGTGCAGCACCAGGAGCGCCGTTGTCACCAGTACCATGAGCAGCATCAGCGCACAGACCAGGAGCTTGACGCCGAAGGAAAAATTGGAAAACAGCACAATCTTTTGTTTCTTTTCCCGGTTCAAATGACCACCTCATTACCGATCAGGCATTTGCCAGAGTGCCTTGAGTTCTGTCTTTTTGTCGTACATATTTTCCTCCGCCTCTGCCAGGAGTGCGTCGTAGTCATATTCGCCCTTAGCGAACGCACACCCATAGGCAAGTGCGCAGCGGACGGAATCGTCCTCGCGGCTCAGGAGGTAGGGCGCGTCCTTCTCGAGCTGCTCGATGACCTTGTCAGCGGCACGGAACGTGCAATTGGTCATGACCATGAGGAATTCGTCACCGCCCATACGGAAGCAATAGTCCTGCTCCGTCATGAAAGCACGGATGTAATCCGCCGCACGAGTGATCACGCGGTCGCCATTCTCGTGACCGAGGGTATCATTCATGAGCTTGAGGTTATTGACATCGAAGTAAATCACGCAGATCGAATCGAGTTTTCGGAATGTTTCGATCATGCTGCTATAGCAGCGCTTGTTGAGGTGACGTGTCATGCCGTCGTGATTGGCATCATAGATCGCCTGCGAAAGATTCTGAGCGCCGCTGTTCATATGGAAGAACACATTCTGAAGCGCGGAACTGAGCTGACCGATTTCGTCTGTGCGCTTGGTATCAAACATCACAGACACGTCCTGGCCCTCGAGCGAGGAATCGTCACCAGACAGGAACACTGCCGATTTTGTGATCTTGCG
The DNA here is from genome assembly GCA_017394565.1 of Oscillospiraceae bacterium. GTDB lineage: Bacteria > Bacillota > Clostridia > Oscillospirales > Ruminococcaceae > UBA3855. Next base: position 4,884 of record JAFPXW010000223.1, read on the forward strand.
GATGGGCGCAAAGAAGCGGCTGTCGAAGAATTTCACCATCAGGAACGAGCCGAGGAAGGCGATCAGCATCATCACACAGAAAAAACCGATAATGTGAGGAAAATAGCGCATTTCCAGCGGGGAATTCAGGGCGACGATGAGGTATCCGGCCAGCTTGTCATCGACAGTACGGACCGGGCGGTAAGCAACCAGGCGCCCATGCTCCATATGGTGGAAAGCATTGCGGCCGTTGATCAGCTCGGCCTTGATGGAGTCGGTATAAGCGGCGTATTCCAGGCGTTCTCCGAGCGAAGCATCGGCGGAGTCGTAAATATAGACGCCGACGGAATTGCTGAAGCTGACGAGGGAAATACGGTTAATGATCCTGGAATTGGATTGCTAATAGGATTTCAGTTTTTTCTGAATGGCGTCGTAAGCTTCATTGCGGTTGCGGGTAGAAAAAATGTCCTTTGCCTCATCTGCATCAATGGACATTTCAGCAAAATCAAGGGTAGCGTTCAGGATGCTCTGCTGATAGTAGGAACCGATCATGCAAACGCAGAACATCGTCACAAAAAAACTAAGTAATACAAAGAAAAAAGAGATGGCTGCATGGGTTAAGCCGATGCTTCTCTTGATCGATCCTTTCATAAGAATTTACCTCGAGCAGAATGAACGTATCGTTATTGATATACTGCCCTCTATTGCAAAGCACAACACGTTGTGCTTTGCAGGCTGCGCAGCAGCTGCCAAAGCCACATAGTGGCTTTGGCAGAGGGCGTATAAACGAAGCGCTTAGCGGCACACA
>JAFPXW010000224.1 GCA_017394565.1 Oscillospiraceae bacterium
AAGACGCTGATGCAGGAGGGCAAGCCCAACGAGTACCCCTACCTCGAGATCGAGCGTCTGGGCGGCGCGGACATCAAGGATACCCTCGGACACTACGCAAAGCGCCTGGCGACGCTGGATCTCGCGCATCAGGCGAATTATCAGGCACGCCAGAACCAGATGCTGGCTGACCAGCCGTGGAGCTGGAACCAGATCTTTACGGTGCTGGAGGAAACCAAGCAGGGAAGCGGTTATTACACCGTTCCGACCGAACGCGCACCGCAGCAGTTCGGCGTGAATATCATCCCCCTCGAAACGACCGGCGACAGCATCTCTGTCAAGCTTGACGGTCTGACCAATGTCAAGGGCGCTGACTGGAGAGCCTGCATCGCTGTCGAGATGCAGGACGGCACGACCAAGTATTCTGACCTCTTTAAGGCCGGGGAGAGCATGGAGATGGGGATGCCGAAGAGCGCGCTCAAGGCGTATCTCGTTGTCACCGCAACGCCGGATTCCGATACCTGGCAGCAGGTCGGCGTGCCGTGGGCTTACGGTGAGGGTGAATTTGACGAGAACCATGTGCCGTTCCTCTCCAAGACACGCTATCCGTATGCGGTTTCCATTCAGGGGGCGACCGTTCAGCAGAAGTATGACACCGGCGTTCGCGGTCATGCACATTCCAATGGCGGCGGATTTGTCGCAGATTCGGCAAGTGTTGCAGACACGGTCTACGTTGCACCGAATGCACAGGTACTCGGCAGAGCAACGGTTTCCGGCAATGCGCGGATCACAGGTCACGCGGTCGTGGCAGGCAATGCGAAAATTTCCGGCAATGCCATCATCGGCGACAGCGCTTGCGTGGCAGGCAATGCATCTGTGACAGACAATGCAAGAGTGCTGGAAAGTGCGCTGGTGACGGATAATTACACCGTTTCCGGCAATGCGACTGCCAAGGGTACGGCGTTCCTCTATGTGAAGGGCACAGCGGCCGGACAGGCAATGCCGGACGGCGATTATTACGATGATTCGAGCAGAACGCTTCAGGCAGGTTCCATGTATGGCTGGACCTCGCCGGACAGCTATGTCAACTCCCGTCCGTACAACGACGGACAGGTCGCAGGGCTGGAATTCGATGTGGATGCGTCGGCAAATGCGGCGGACAGCTTCACCTCCACCTATGCCGTCACAAAGGGCGCATCGTGGGAAGCCAAGCGCACTTCGGCGAACGGTGTGCTGACATTTGAGGAAGGGCAGGTCGCTTATGTAGACAGTTCCTATGCGGCACTGCATGATGCGACATACCAGACCGCAGTGCTTATGCGGCAGGATGGCGATATTTTCAGCTTCGGTACGGATGAAAAGGGCTTGCGTCTGACGACGGACAACGGCGCTTTGTATCTGACCGCGGCGGACGGCACGAAATTTGAAACGCTCGAAGCCAAGGACGCTTACGAACGCGGCAAGTGGGCTGTCATTACCGTGACGATCTCCGGCGATCAGGCGACGATCACGGTCAACGGCGAACAGAAAGCAACCGGCGAAATGACCATTGATCCGGCGGTCGCAGTCACCGATGAAGCAAGCTACACCCTCGGCGGCGGCGGACTTTCGATGGATTATTTCCGTGTGAATTACAAGGCAGTTGCCGAACCGGAGTACTACTACACCGAGACCGAGGACATCAGCGATGTGGAGATCCCGCACGTCGAGTTCTACTACGGTGACATGAACCGCGACGGCGAGATCGACGTATTCGATCTGGCACTGTTCAAGAAAGCGCTGGTGCTGGGGTACGGCACAATGGAATTCCAGGCGGCGCAGGATCTCGACAATGATGGTATGACCGACGTGATCGACCTCATTCTTATGGAAAAATACATCCACGGCATCGCCGCAGAAAGCCGGATCGGAGAAACCTACTCCGTATATGCCGGCGCATAAATCTTAGCCCGCAAGGGGAAAATGAACAAGCAGACCGTCTCTCTCCGTTCGTTCTGGAGAGGGACGGTTTGTTTTTTCACAAATAGACATCCCTCCGTGGAAAACCGCGGAGGGATGAACTGCGTTATTTCGCTTTTTTGGCTTCGCCCTGGTGATCCCGGATGATCATACGGATCGTCTGGTAGAGGTGCGGCTTGAGGGAGGGGAGGTCGCAGGGATCCTGATAGAGGATCGCCGAATAGCAGGCGCTGGACACCAGCTCCACGATCAGAAAGAGCATGATCTCCGGCTCCTTGAATTCGTAAGGCGCTTCGAGCAGCATCGCATTGAATACATCGGCAAAATTGATGTCGTCCTCCGTGATCGGCGTGGTCAGTGCAGTCTTGAAAATGCCCCAGCTCAGGTTTTTTGCAATAAATGTCAGAAGTGCCTGATTTTCGGCAAGCTGACAGACGATGTTGTCGATGATGAACAGCATCCTGTCCTCAAATGCCATCGTTTCGTAGTTTTCGGTCTTGCGAAGCTCATGGACAGCCGCGCGGAACAGCTGGCTGGATTTGTGGCAGATGAGCTTGTTGCGGATGTCGTACTTGTCCTTGAAATATAGATAGAACGTCCCTTTTGCAACGCCGGCTCGTCCGACAATGTCGGAAATAGAGGTCTTGCTGAAGCCCTTTGTGGTGAAGAATTCAAATGCGGTGTTCAGGAGTGAGCTTTCTTTGTGCCGCTTGTTCACTTCGAGTTTTCCCACAGGTGTCAGATCTCCTTTCATAAAGATCGTTTTTCTTATTATACCGCAAAAAACGTAAACTGTCAAGCATTAAGATATGACCAATGGTCATAATTTTTCACTGTCAAATCTGTACAAACTGCCGAAAATCTGACTGTCGGTCATTTATTTTGAGAAAAGCTATTGACTCTTGGTCATTTTTGTAATATACTATAGAAAACAGCAAAAATGACCGCTGTTCAGTTTAGAACGAAAGGATATGATACCATGCTGAAATTTGGCGAATGGGTTGTGAAGTATAAAGTGCTGATCCTCGTGATCTCGCTTGCATTGTTGATTCCGGCAGCGTTCGGATACCTCAATACCCGTGTGAATTATGACATTCTTTCCTACCTGCCGACCGATCTGGAAACGATGCAGGGACAGGATATCTTAAAGGAGGAATTCGGCAAGGGCGGCTTCTCGTTCGTGGTCGTCGAGGGAATGCCCGACAAGGACGTTGCCAAGGTCCGCGCATCTCTGGAGGAAGTAGACGGCGTGGCGGAAGTCCTCTGGTACGACAGCCTTGCTGACATTTCCGTCCCGAAGGAAGTCCTTCCGCAGAAGGTGTATGACTTCTTCAATTCTGGCGACACCACGCTGATGGTCGTGTTCTTCGAGGATACAACATCCGCGGACAGCACGATGGCGGCAATTGATGAAATGCGCGAGATCACCTCGAAGCAGTGCTTCATCTCCGGCATGAGCGCCATCACCACCGACATGAAGCACCTCTCCGACAGCGAAACCATCCTCTATGCGGTCATCGCCGTGATCCTGACCAGCATTGTGCTGGCGATCACGATGGACAGCTTCCTGATCCCGGTGTTCTTCATGATCAGCATCGGTCTGGCGATCGCATGGAATCTCGGCTCGAATTTCTTCTTCGGTGAGATCTCCTTCCTGACGCAGGCGCTGTGTCTGGTGCTGCAATTGGGCGTCACGATGGACTATTCCATCTTCCTGTGGCATAGCTACAAGGAGATGCAGACGCAGTACACCGACCGCAATGAAGCGATGGCACACGCCATTGCCTCCACGATCACTTCTGTGGTCAGCTCCTCGTTTACGACGGTGGCAGGTTTTCTGGCGATGTGCTTTATGAGCTTCACGCTGGGACTTGACCTCGGCATCGTCATGGCCAAGGGCGTTGTCTTCGGCGTCATCGCGTGCGTTACCGTTCTTCCGGCGATGATCCTCATCTTCGAGAAAGCCATCCTCAAGACCTCCCACCGCGATTTCCTGCCGGAATTTCATAAAGTACCGGCATTCATCACGAATCATTTCGCACTGTTCCTGACCATCGGTCTGGTGCTGCTGTTCCCGGCGGTGTTCGGCAACGGGAATTATGACGTGTACTACAACCTCGACAGCACACTTCCGGCAACGCTGGACAGCGTGATCGCCAATGACAAGCTCTCCGAGGAGTACAACATGAACAGTACCCATATGCTGCTGGTGGACAGCTCCCTCGATGCCAAGGAATGCGCCAAGATGCTCCGCGAAATGAAGCAGGTGGACGGCGTATCGTTCACACTCAGCCTGAATTCCATCGTCGGCGAGGCGATCCCGGAGGAGATCATTCCGGAACGCATGACGGATGCGCTGAAAAGCGGCGATTATCAGCTCATGATGATCGGTTCGGAATACAAGGTCGCATCGGATGAAGTCAATGCGCAGGTCGCAGCCCTCAATGACATCGTGAAGCGTTACGATGCGGACGGCTTGCTGATCGGTGAAGCACCGGCGACGAAAGACCTGATCGAGATCACCGCACACGACTTCAAGGTCGTATCGGTGCTGTCGATGGCAGTCATCTTCGTCATCATCCTGCTGACCTTCCGCAGCATCACACTTCCGGTGATCCTGGTTTCCGTTATTGAGCTGGCCATCATGATCAACCTCGGACTGAGCTACTACATCGGCGATTCGCTGCCGTTTATCGCATCGGTCGTCATCGGCACGATCCAGCTTGGTGCGACAGTCGATTATGCGATCCTCATGACCACCCGTTACAAGGCGGAGCGTTCCTCCGGCAAGGATAAGCACGATTCCATCGGCATCGCGCTCCAGACTTCCATGAAGTCCGTCATCGTATCCGCGCTGGGATTCTTTGCGGCAACGATCGGCGTGGCGTTTGTTTCCAAGATCGGCATGATCTCCTCGCTGTGTATGCTGCTGGCACGCGGCGCTCTGATCTCGATGGTCGTGGTGCTGACTGTCCTGCCGTCGATGTTCATGCTGCTGGATCCGGTCATCTGCAAGACCAGCGCAGGCTTCCTGCCGAAGTCCGAAAATAACAAGAACAACAACAATTCCACGCTGTCCCCTGCGGTACAGCATTGATTGAAAATCATTCGACCTACAAAATGTTTTGATCTGATATGATAGAAAAGGAGTGCATTGTTATGAAATCCTATCTGAAAATGACTGCTTGTATTCTCGCGGTTGCCATTTCTGCCGGCGTGACCGGCACCTGTGCCTATACCTCCAGAAAGAACGCATCCGCCATGGACACGTCCATCGTGGACACGAATGCCCTGCCGGCAGAGGGTACCGCCGCGGAATCCGCACCGGCAGCCCGTGCCGCCGCAGACGGCAGTACATTCAAAGATGAAACCGTCTACGTCCTGTGCAACAGTGATGCCAGCCCGCGCGAGGTCATCGTCAGCGATTGGCTGAAAAATCCGCAGGCGCTTTCCACACTGGCGGATACTTCCAGCCTGACGGACATCGAGAATGTCAAGGGCGACGAGGCTTACAACGGCATGAGCTGGAATGCAGGCGGCGCGGATATTTACTACAAGGGCAAATCTCACAGCGAACTGCCGGTCGATGTCACGCTGACCTATACACTGGACGGTCAGAAAATGTCTGCTGATGCCATGAAGGGCAAAAGCGGTCATCTCGTGATGGAGTGGACTTACACCAACAAGCAGTTTGAGACCAGGACGGTTGCCGGAAAGAAACGCCAGATCTGCGTACCGTTCATGGCGGCATCCACCGCGATCCTGAACAATGACATCTTCCAGAATGTGGAAGTCACCAACGGCAGAGTCATTTCTGACGGCGAGAAGCTGATCGTGGTCGGCATGGCATTCCCGGGACTTTCGGATAGCCTGGGGCTTGACGAAATGAAGGACATCGACGTGAATGTACCGGATCATTTCACGATCGAGTGCGACGTGCAGAACTTCAAGATGGACAGCTCTGTGACGGTCGTTTCCAATGAAATTTTCAGCGAGATGGATCTGGACAAAACCGCCGATCTCGACGACCTCGAAGAAAAGCTGAACAAGCTCAATGACGCGGCAGGCGAACTCTGCGACGGTACACAGGCACTTTATGACGGTATCTGCGACCTTTCTGACGGCACGGGCGACCTGAAGGACGGCGTGCAGAAGCTGTACGACGGCGCAGGAGAATTGCAGACAGGTGCGAAAACGCTCGGCGACGGCGCTTCCAAGCTGTCTGCCGGTGCGCAGACGGTGGCAGGCGGCACGAATGACCTGTACAACGGCATCATTTCCGCCAAGGACGGCTCCGCAAAGCTGTTCGGCGGTTTCGGTCAGGTGCAGGACGGCTCGAAGGCGCTTGCGGATGGCATCGGTTCTGCAAAGGACGGTGCGGCACAGCTGGACGGCGGATTGTTCCAGGTGGCTGACGGTTCCGGCAAACTCGTGGCAGGCTTCTCGCAGGTCACGGACGGCGCAAGCCAACTTGACGAGGGCATTGCGTCCGCCAAGGACGGCGCCAAGGCGCTTTCTGACGGTATCGCACAGGCAGCCGACGGCAGCACTGCATTGACCGAGGGCTTTGCACAGGTCAGGGAGGGGGCAAAATCCCTCGATACCGGCATCGGCTCGGCTAAGGACGGCGCGAAGGGATTGCAGGACGGCATCGCACAGGCAGCCGACGGCAGTCAGGCACTGGTGGAAGGCTTTGCGAAAGTCAACGCAGGCACGAGCCAGCTTGGTGAGGGAACAGATGCGTTCGGCAAGGGTATGGAAACCCTGACCGCCGGTTCCGCACAGCTCAAAGCAGGTTCGGAAGCACTGGCGACCGGTGCGGATCAGCTTTCCGCAGGTGCAGGGCAGATCAGCGAGAATACCGCGACACTGTCCGAGGGGATCGCGTCCGCTAAGGCTGGCGCAGATCAGCTTTCCGAGGGTTCTGAATCCCTGACAGAAGGTCTGTCCCAGGTCAGTGATGGCATCGACACCGCCGGTACGTCCCTGAAAACCACCATCACAGCCAATCAGCAGATCCTCGCGGCGCTCGAAGCTGCTTACAAGCAGGCGCCCTCGCAGGAACTCGGTGCGGCCGTGGAGGGGCTGAAACAGACCATCGCCGCACAGCAGCAGATCGAAGCTTCCCTGGAGGAGGGCGGTGCGCTCAAGGACGGTGTGACGGCACTCCAGACCGGTGCGGATACCCTCCAGACTGGCATCGGCAGTCTGTCCGAAGGTCTTGGTGCAGCCGATGAAGGCGGCAAGGCACTCGCCGGCGGTACGGCAAAACTGTATGCTTCCTCTCAGGAACTCAGCACCGGTGCGCACAGCGTTTCCGATGGCGCGGCAGAGCTGGACGGCGGCATCAGCAAGCTTTCTGACGGCGGCAAGGAACTGGTCGGCGGTCTGGAATCGCTGGTTTCCGGCATTGCACAGCTTTCGGACGGCGCATCGCAGCTTAACACCGGCATGGGACAGCTCAAGACCGGTTCGGAAGCCCTGACAGCCGGTATGGGGCAGCTTTCGGAGGGGAGCACAGCCCTCGGCGGCGGCATCGGTCAGCTTTCTGACGGCGCTGACAAGCTGGACGCCGGTATGGGACAGCTCAGAACCGGTTCGGAGGAACTCTCCGGCGGCATGGAACAGCTTTCCACCGGCAGTAAGGCGCTCGGCGGCGGTATTGCGCAGCTTTCCGACGGTGCGGCGGCACTGGATACCGGCATCGCACAGCTCAAAACCGGCAGCACCTCGCTTCTGGACGGCATGGATGCCCTCTGGACGGGCGGTCAGAGCCTGAACGACGGCATCGGGCAGCTTTCGGACGGTGCCGGTGCGCTGGATGCAGGTCTGGGGCAGCTTTCGGACGGCGGCAAGAGCCTCGCAGACGGCACCAGGACGCTGTCAGATTCTTCCAAACAGCTTTCCGACGGTGCGGCGAAGCTTTCCAATGGCGCAGGTGCGCTGTATGACGGCATTACGACGCTCCACGACGGCAGTGAGGATCTCATCGGCGGTGTGGCCAAGCTCAAGGACGGTGCAGAGGAGCTCAACGACGGAATGCATGAGTTCAAGGCGGACGGCACTGACAAGATCATGGATCTCTACAATGAGCAGGTGAGTGCCCTTATCGAACGATTCCGTGCAGTCGGCGATGCTTCCCGCGCGTACAAGAATTTCTCCGGCATCAGCGATGACATGGACGGCAGTGTGAAGTTCATCTACACCATCGACGGAACGAGCGAGGATTGATAGACAATCGTTCATTCAGAATCACGCCCGAAAGCAGACATTGGTTTGCTTTCGGGCATTTTTTAGACTTGACAATCCATACGAAACGTGATATAATGAGTATGTTATAATTTTTTTGAAAATAACAACTGGTATAAACGTGATTGGGAGGTCATTTTTATGTCGATGGAATTCATTCGTAAGCTGCCTGTGCCGCAGGAGATCAAGAAGGAGTATCCGCTTTCTGTGGCGTTCGAGCTTGTCAAGAAGCAGCGTGATGAGGAGATCGCGCGTATTTTTACCGGCGAAAGCGATAAGCTGATCCTCGTCATCGGTCCGTGCTCCGCTGACCGCGAGGATGCCGTGATGGAGTACATCCACCGCCTTGCCAGAGTGCAGGAGCAGGTCAAGGACAAGATCTTCATCATTCCGCGCATCTACACCAATAAGCCGCGTACCAACGGCACCGGCTACAAGGGCATGGTGCATCAGCCCGATCCGACCAAGGCCGAGGATATGCTGGAGGGACTGATCTCCATCCGAAAGCTGCACCGCCGTGCGATCGAGGAGACCGGCTTCACCTGTGCGGATGAGATGCTGTATCCGGAGAATTTCCGTTACCTGTCCGACCTGCTGTCCTATGTGGCAGTCGGCGCAAGATCCGTTGAGGATCAGCAGCACCGCCTGACGGTGTCCGGCATGGATATTCCGGCTGGTATGAAGAATCCGACCGCAGGCACGCTGTCGGTCATGTTCAATTCGATCTATGCGGCACAGTCGTCCCACACCTTCCTGTACCGCGGCTGGGAGGTCCACACGTCCGGTAATCCGCTGGCACACGCGATCTTGCGTGGTTACGCCAATAAGCATGGTGAGTCGATGCCGAACTATCACTATGAGGATCTGCTGCTGACGCTTCGTCTGTATGAGGAAATGCAGCTCGCAAATCCGGCTGTCATCGTGGACACCAATCATGCCAATTCCGGCAAGCAGTATCTGGAGCAGCCGCGGATTCTCTCGGAGGTGCTGCATTGCTGCCGCCACAATAACGACATCCGCAAGATGGTCAAGGGCTTCATGATCGAGAGCTATCTCGTGGACGGTGCGCAGAAGATCGGCGACGGCGTCTTCGGCAAGTCCATCACCGATCCGTGCCTCGGCTGGGAAAAGACCGAGGATCTGATCCTGCGGACAGCGGATCTGCTCTGATTCTGCTCAAAACTGCAAATAGAAAAGACGTCCGGAGATCCTGTGTTTCCGGACGTCAGGTTATTAGAAGCGAGAACGTTTGTTTTTGATTCGGCTTCGGCGGGGTGGCACTTGCAAAAGCGAGGAGAAAGAAATGCGCTTATTCTCCTAACAGAACCCCAAAAATTGATTTCTGTGTGGTTTCATGCTCCATAGTTGACTTTTTCGGTGATATCGCTTAGAACCTGTCCACATAGGGTGAACAGTGCGATGAGTTTGAGTGAGCTGCCGGAAAGGCATTGGATGCGTTTGAGTGAACCCTCGGAATGAAGCGGATTCTCAGCCATTGCGCATCACATCCAGCACGCCTTTGCAGCCGGAGAGAATATCTTCATAGGCGGCAGAAAAATCGCGCGTGTACCACGGATCCTCCACGTCATCCTTCGGTCTGCCAGCAAATTCGAGCAGGCGATGGATCTTGTGGTCAGGATCATCTGGGAAAATGCGCGAGAGGAGAATGAGATTGGAGCTGTCCATGACGAGGAACAGGTCGTATGCATCGTATTCCGCGCGTGTGAGCTGTCGGGCATGATGACCGTCGCAGGAAATGCCGTGCTTGGCAAGTTCGCGGCGAGCCGGCGGATAGACCGGATTGCCGATCTCCTCGCGGCTGACCGCGGAGGAAGCGATCGTGTGACCAGTCAGCCCTTCGCGCTGCGCGAGGTCTTTCAGGATGTATTCTCCCATCGGGGAACGGCAGATGTTGCCGTGGCAGACAAACATGATGTTCATAGTTCGGTTTTTCCTTTCCGCTTTATACTCTATCTAAAATCCGCAATGCGATTTGAAGTTTGTCGAGATTGTGGTTGGCATCAGACAGTTTTTCAACCTGATAGTTTCCCTCTTCGAGAACATCGCCTGCGGCTAAAAAATCGTACAATTCAAAACCATAAAAATCACAAACTGCCTGCACACCGGCAACTTCCATTTCTACCGCAATGCATCCCTCCTGTTTCCGCTTATTTACAAGGTTCACGGTTTCACGCAATGGACAGTCTGTCGTCCAGACCTTCCCCTTCACAAATGGAAGATGCAGCTGCGTAAAAATCTGTTCAAGCCGATCGGCGTTCTTGATGGTGATGTAATCCTGTGGCGCAGCGAAATAATACGACATTCCTTCGCCACGGTAGGCTTGTGACGGAATGATGAATTTCCCGTTGGTGATGCGCTGATCCAGACTTCCGCAAGATCCGAACATAATAAACTTAGATGCGCCTGTCAGGTGATTCACTTCCGCTGTCATGCTGCCGGCAAGTGCTGAACCCACCGGTGTCAGATAAAATGCGATCTCCTGACCGTTTCTTTGAAATGCCCATATCGGGATGTTTCCGTTGCAAGCGATGACTTCTGCAATCTGTCTGCACTCGTAATGCGATAATACATATTCATAGATCTTCTCCGAAAACAGGATCAGACACCGTTCTGTCAGATAATTTTTCGGTCCATAAACCGATTCTAAGTTCAGGATGGGCTCACTTTCCATGTCATAGGAATCCACGATCATTTTTCTGACCACCTTTCAAATTGAATGTGAAAAAACTTTACAGCCATTTCTTCCGCTTGAAGAATACCAGACTGATGACCACGACGGCGATGCTGACCGCGATGGTGATAGGGTAGGCGGCTTTGTATTCCAGCTCCGGCATATATTTGAAATTCATGCCGTACCATCCGGCGATCAGCGTCAGGGGCATGAAGATCGAGGAAATGACCGTCAGCAGTGTCATGATGCGGTTCTGCTTTTTGTCGAGCTGGGACTGGTAAAGCTCGCGGATCTGGCTGGAATACTCGCGCAGGGAGGTCGAGATGTCGTGGAGGCGTGAGATGCGCTGGGCGAACAGATGGAAGTAGCGTGTGTTTTCCTTCTGGAAGAAATTATTCTCGTTTTCCTCCAGCTCCTGGCTGAGGTCGAGAAGCTGCTCATAGTGGACGCGCATATCGCGCAGGTCGCTCCGGATCCGGGCAACACGTCCGGAGGGATCGGTGTCCATGCCGTGGAGGATCTCGGATTCCAGGTCGTCAAGTTCCTTGTCGAATCGTTCCAGCAAGGCCTGATCCTGTGCCACGAGCTGTTCGAGAAAATCATACAGAAAACGTTCCAGACTTGGCATTGTCCAGCGCTTGGTGGCGATGATATTGCCGATCAGTTTTTCCACAAGTCCGCTGTCGTCGATGAACACGATGCCCTTCTCGTCCAGCGCGAATGCGAAATTGGTATTCGGTGCGGAAAGATGCTCCCGGTCAGGTACAGAGAAGGTTCCCGTCAGCGAGTCGTAATTGACCTCTGCCTTGGTGGAATGGATGGAGGACAGGTCAATGTCCATCTCGATGCCCATGTCGAATTGTTCCTTGTGTGCGAGCCACTCCGCGGAGGTCAGGATCGCCGCGAATTTTGGGGATTTTTTGCTGATGTTCAGGCTCTGGGTTTTCTCCAGCGTGTGTTTGATGCAGTAATACATAAGTCCTTGCTCCTGATATGTTGAGATACCTCTATGATACGATATCCGGACG
>JAFPXW010000225.1 GCA_017394565.1 Oscillospiraceae bacterium
CAGAAACTGCCGAAGATGATGCTTTTTCTGAACTCCTGCACCAGAAAAGCAAGGGAGATGCAGAGGAGAAAGTTCGTAGTGCGTAGTTCGTGGTTCGTAGTTGTGGTGTCCCCATTAAAAATAGAAAAAATAGCCCCCTCCCTTGGCAATGCCAACAACTTTAGAAAGAAAGTGGGTGCAGGGGGCGCAGCCCCCTGCAAAAAAAGCCCCCTCCTTGGGGAGGGGGTTGGGGGTGGGGGGAAAGAAACGCGCCTGTTCAATTTGCTAAGTTGTTAGCATTGGCTGGGGGTGGGGCGGCGCGAAGCGCCCTCCCTCCCTTGTGGCTCTGTACAGTTTACACAGAGGAGATTGCATCAAATCGCCAAAATTCATGAAAACATCTTGTATAACTGTGCAAAGTGTGCTATAATATATTTTAAGTGTAAGCAGGGGACAACGAATTCCCCTGAATCCAAGTCAACAGGAGGCGGCAAACCTATGAGAAAAAGCGGAATTCTGCTGCATATATCGAGCCTTCCGTCCCGTTACGGCATTGGTCGGATGGGCAGGGCGGCTTATGACTTCGTGGACTTTCTGCACATGAGCGAAACAGCGTACTGGCAGATCCTTCCCCTTTCCCCGACAAGCTACGGCGATTCCCCGTACCAGAGTTTTTCTGTTTACGCAGGAAACCCCTATTTCATCGACTTTGCGACACTCGAAGAGCAGGGACTCCTCCAGCATGAGGAATACGCCACCAAACTCTGGCAGCGCGATCCCGACAGCATCGACTACGAGCTGCTCTACCGCACCAATATCGCAGTCCTGCGCAGGGCGTTCCGGCATTTCAAGGAAAAGCCCCTGCGCGGCTACAATACCTTTAAAAAGAACAACGCATTCTGGCTGCCGGATTACGCGCTCTTTATGGCGCTCAAGGCAGAGCACGACGGCAAGTCCTGGGATACCTGGGAAACACCCCTCGCGATGCGCCAGCCCGATGCCATTGAGGAGGCAAAAACACGCCTTGCCGACGAGATCGAGCTGCACTGCTTCATCCAGTTCATTTTCGCCCAGCAGTGGAGCGCCCTGAAGCAGTACGCGAGCGACAATCAGGTGCAGATCATCGGCGATATGCCGATCTATGTCGCATACGACAGCGCCGATGTCTGGTGCCATCCGGAGCTGTTCGCACTCGATGCCGACCGCAAGCCCGTCGAGGTGGCAGGCTGTCCGCCTGATCCGTTCTCGCCGACCGGTCAGCTCTGGGGCAATCCCCTCTATGACTGGGCGTACCACAAGAAAACCGGCTACAAATGGTGGATCCAGCGGCTCCAGTATGCCGCGAAGCTTTACGATGTCATCCGCATCGACCATTTCCGCGGCTTCGAGAGCTACTATACCATCCCCTACGGCAACGAGGACGCCGTCAAGGGGCAGTGGCGCAAGGGCCCGAACAAGCAGCTGTTCCAGGCCGTTCAGAAGGAACTCGGCGACCTCCATATCATCGCGGAGGATCTCGGCTTCATCACGCCGGAGGTGCGCAAAATGCTCGATGCACTGGGCTATCCGGGCATGAAGGTCTTGCAGTTCGGATTCGATTCCGATCCGGACAACGAGCATCTGCCGCATACTTTCCGGACACCGCACTGCATCGCCTACACCGGCACACACGACAACATGACGCTCAAGGGCTGGCTGGCGGCTTCCGATAAGAAAACCGTCAAGTACGCCAAGAATTACCTGCGCTGCAAGAAGCAGCAGATCCCGGATGAGATGGTCGCTGCCTGCTGGCAGAGCATCGCGGAAGTTGCCGTGGCACAGATGCAGGATTTCCTCCATTCGGAGAAGAACGGGCGTATGAATACCCCGTCCGTCCTCGGCGGAAACTGGATGTTCCGGACACATTCCGACCAGTTCACACCGGAACTCGCCAAGGCGATCCGCAAACTCAACCGCACCTACGGCAGAGCCGTGCAGCCGCCGGCACCAGAGGTCATCAAGCCCGAACCGAAGCCCGATCCGGACGAAACGAACAAGCCCAGGCGCCCCTATCGCCGCAAGCGCAACGAACCCCCGGCACAGCCGACCGTGACCGCACAGGAGGCAGCTCCGGCAGAAGCTTCCGCCATTGCCGCAGAACCGGCACAAGCGCCGGAAACCCAGCCTGCCGAGAAGCCAAAGCGTTCTAACAATCGCCGGAAGAACGCACCCAAGCCGAACACTTCCCCCAGGACGGAGGAACCGGCAGAGCAGAGCGCTTCCGCAGAAACACCGGAAACCCCTGCCGTGACAGAAACGCCGGCAGAAGAAACGCCCAAGCGCCGCTACACCCGCCGCAAGAAACCGGCAGAACCGGAAACGGCGGCAGAACAGTCGGCATCGGCGGCTGAAACACCGGCAGAAAATGCCGCACCTGCGGAAAAGCCGAAGCGCACCTACACCAGACGCAAGACCGCACAGTCCAAAACAACCGAAAACAAGCCCAAACGTACCTATACCAGAAGAAAGAAGAATGAACCTACGGAGGAAGTGTAAACGATGATGAATTATACCAAGGACACGTTCCTGAACTACCTGAAAGGCACGCTCGACAAGGACGCATCCGCGCTCACACCGCAGGAACTCCACAATGCCGTCGGCGAGATGGTCATGACACTCATGCAGGAGGACTGGGAGGATTCCAGAAATGCCCATGCATCGGGCAGACGGGCTTACTACCTCTCGATGGAGTTCCTGATGGGACGCAGTATCTTCAATAATCTCCTGTGCCTGGGCATTTACGACGAGATGGAGGCGGCACTGAATGAACTCGGCACGTCCCTGTCCGTCATGGAGGAAATTGAGGACGCCGCACTCGGCAACGGCGGTCTGGGCAGACTGGCGGCTTGCTTCCTCGATTCGGCGGCAACGCTCGACCTGCCGCTGGACGGCTATGGCATCCGCTATAAATACGGTCTGTTCAAGCAGGAAATTCGCGACGGTTTCCAGTGTGAGACTGCGGACGACTGGACACGTTTCGGCGATGCATGGAGCGTTCGCCGCGACGATGAGATGCAGCTCGTCCGGTTCAGCAACATGACCGTCAAGGCCATTCCCTACGATATGCCGGTCATCGGCTACGGCACGAAGAATATCGGTACCCTGCGTCTGTGGCAGGCAGAACCCGTCAAGGAGTTCGATTTCCACACGTTCAATGACCAGAAGTACCTCGAAGCGTGCGCAGAGCAGATCTATGCGGAGAACATCTCGCGCTGCCTGTACCCGAACGACGACACCAACGAGGGCAAGAAGCTCCGGCTCCAGCAGCAGTATTTCTTCTGCTCGGCATCCCTGCAGGACATCCTGAAGGATCTGCCGGACTACCTCGCCAACGGCGGCGACATCAACGTCTACTGTGACGAACTCGCCGAAAGCACTGCCATCCAGCTCAATGACACCCATCCGGTCATTTCCGTACCGGAGCTGATGCGTCTGCTCATGGACAAGGGTGCGACATTCGAGAAAGCCCTCGAAACCGCGAAGAAGATCTTCCGCTACACCAATCACACCATCATGGCGGAAGCCCTCGAAAAGTGGTGGGCTCCCCTCATCGAGGAGCTGCTGCCGGAAGTGTACCAGATCATCGTCCGTCTGAACGAAGCCCTCATCGCAGAGCTTTACCGGAAGGGTGCGACGAAGGACGAGATCAAAGATATGCGCATCCTGAAGGACGGCATGGTGCATATGGCACACATTGCCATCTTCATGGGCAGTTTTGTCAACGGCGTTGCCGAGATCCACACGCAGATCCTCAAGAATACGGCGCTTGCGAACTGGTACAAGTTCTATCCGGAGCGTTTCCAGAACAAGACCAACGGCATCACGCAGAGAAGATGGCTTGCCCTGTGCAACCGCGAACTGTCCGCACTCCTCACGGAACTGCTGGGTTCTTCCGACTGGATGACCGACCTGTCCAAGCTCGAAGCCCTCGACAAATATGCCGATTCCGAGGCTGTCATGAAGCGCTTCATGGACATCAAGTCCGCCAAGAAGCGCCAGCTCACGGCATTCATGGAACAGCACGAGGGTGAGCGCTATGTAGAGATCCCGGAGGATGCGGTATTCGACATCCAGATCAAGCGCCTGCACGAATACAAGCGCCAGCTTCTGAATGCGTTCTCCATCCTGTACCTCTACAACGGCATCAAGGACGGCAGTATCGACGCATCCAAGCTCCCGACCGTGGCATTCATTTTCGGTGCGAAGGCAGCCCCCGGCTACAAGCGTGCGAAAGCCATCATCAAGTATATCAACGCCATCGCGGAGCTGATTGACGCCGATCCGGAGGTCTCCGACAAGATCAAGGTGTTCTTTGTGTCGGATTATAATGTATCCTACGCCGAGAAACTGGTCGCTGCCGCCGACATCTCCGAGCAGATCTCCACCGCCGGCACGGAGGCATCCGGTACGGGCAATATGAAACTGATGCTCAACGGCGCTGTGACCTTGGGTACCTTCGACGGTGCGAATGTCGAGATCGTGCAGGAGGCCGGCGAGGAGAACAACTATATCTTCGGCGCAAGAGTCGAGGAACTGGCAGACATCTGGGAGGACTACGATCCGCGCCGCATCCTTGCCGAAAACGACAGGATCCGCAAGGTCGTACAGACGCTCATGGACGGCACATTCGGACAGAATGAGGACATCCGCGAGCTTTACGATGCCCTGACCGAGGGCGCAAGCTGGCACGTTCCGGATCACTACTACGTTCTGGGCGACCTGCAAAGCTACTGCGACAAGAAACTCGAAGCCCTGTGCGATTACAAGGCAGACCGCATGGCATTCGCCAAGAAGCAGTGGCACAACATCTGCCACGCCGGAAAATTCAGCTCCGACCGCACCATCGCCCAGTATGCGGAGGAGATCTGGCAGATCAAGCCGGTACAGTTTGACTGATCCGGTGCAAGCTGCCGGATCGGCAGCAAAAAAGGAGAGAATTTAAAATCATGAACTATGACATTATCATCGCCGGAGCAGGTGCTGCCGGACTGTATGCAGCCATCAATCTGCCGCGTGATGCGAAGATCCTACTGCTGACAAAACGTGAACTCGGACTCTGCAATACGGCCCTTGCACAGGGCGGTATCGCCGGTGTCTACAATTCGCCGGAGGACAAGACCTCCCTGCATGAGAACGATACCTACATCGCCGGCGGTTTCCAGAATAACCACAAGACCGTGCATATGCTCGTCGAGGAAGCAGCACAGGACATCGGCCGCATCATCGAGCTTGGTGTCGATTTCGACAAGCAGGAGGACGGCGACTATCACCGTACCCTGGAGGGCGGTCACAGCCGCCGCCGCATCTTCCACCACAAGGATGCCACAGGCCGCGAGATCGCCGAAAAGCTCCTCGCTTACGTCCAGACGCTTAACAACGTGGAAATCCGCGAGAATACGCTCCTTTGCGATGTGAAGAAAACCAAGACCGGCTTTGCCGCACTCATCCAGCATGAGGATGCCTACGAAACGGTCAATTCCCATTTCTTCATCATGGCGACCGGCGGCATCGGCAGAGTGTACGAATTCACGACCAATTCCGCCATCGCGACCGGCGACGGCATCATGTTCGCTTACAATATGGGTGCGATGATCCGCGGACTGTCGCTCATTCAGTTCCACCCGACGGCATTCAATAACCGCCACACCCGTGAGTGCTTCCTGATTTCCGAGGCAGTCCGCGGCGAGGGCGCATACCTCCTCAACTGCGACGGCGAGCGCTTTATGCAGCGCTACGACGACCGTCTGGAGCTTGCACCGCGCGACGTGGTTTCCAATGCCATCGTGCTGGAGAGCAGACGCACCAGTTCGGATGAGTTTTATCTCGATATTTCGCACAAGGATCCGGAGGAGGTCAAGAACCGCTTCCCGATGATCTACCGCAATCTCCTCGAACAGGGCTATGATATGACGAAAGACCGCATCCCGATCTATCCGTGCCAGCACTACCTGATGGGCGGCATCCAGGTCGATGCGCACTCCCGCACCCGTGTGCCGGGACTGTATGCGTGCGGTGAATGCTCCAATACCGGCGTTCACGGCAACAACCGTCTGGCTTCCAATTCCCTGCTCGAAGCGCTCGTATTCTCCCGTCATGCCGCAGAGGACATCACCAAGAAAATGGCGCACCTCGCCGAAAAACGCTTCGAGGAAGTGCCGTTCGACCTGCACGAGGGCGCAGAGCCGGTTCCGCACGGCGTGAGAACCCAGCTCCGCCATATCCTGCAGGAGAGCTATTTCGTCCGTCCGAATGCGCAGAAGATCCAGGAGAATTTTTCCAAGGTCTGCGACCTGCTGCACGAGCTGGAGGACGGAAGATACAAGATCAATTCCGACTATGTGGAAGCACGTTCCACGGCGACCATCGCCTTCCTCATCCTGAATGAAGCACTGGTCGAGGAGAAAGGAGAATAACCATGCAGCTTCTGCAAAGCTACATTGACAGCATCATCAACAATGCGCTGGAGGAGGACATCCACTATGTGGACGTGACGACGGATTATCTGATCCCGGACGGTCACACCTCGAAAGCGTACTACATCGCAAAGGATTCCGGTGTCCTGTGCGGCATCGACATCGCAAAGCGCGTCTTTGAACTGGTCGGCGGCGGCGTGACCTTCACCGAATGCCTGACAGACGGCACCAAGGTGAAAAAGGGCGACATCATTGCCAGAATGGAGGGCGACACCAAGGTTCTCCTCAAGGGTGAGCGCACCGCGCTGAACATTCTCCAGCATATGTCCGGCATCGCATCCGCGACCAATCGCTGCGTGGAGCTGGTGGCCGGCACAAATGCCAAGATCACCGATACCAGAAAGACGCTCCCCGGACTGCGCCGGCTCCAGAAGTATGCCGTCACGGTCGGCGGCGGCTTCAATCACCGCTACAATCTCTCCGAGGGCGCGATGCTCAAGGATAATCACATCGACGCCTACGGCGGCATCGTTCCGGCTGTCACCGAGCTGCGCAAGAAGATCGGTCACATGACCAAGATCGAGGTCGAGGTCCGCAACCTCGACGAACTCCAGCAGGCACTCTCCGTCGGCTGCGAGATCATCATGCTGGACAATATGTCCTGCGAGGACATGACAAAGGCCGTCGAAATGACCGCAGGCAAGGCAATGCTGGAGGCTTCCGGCAACGTCACCGAGGAGACCATCGCCAACATCGCCAAGACCGGCGTGGATATCATTTCCCTCGGCGCACTGACGCATTCGGTACAGTGCTTCGATATTTCGATGCGGTTTGAGAAGTGATGTGGTTTCTCTTATGAAGATAAGGAGTTCAGGATTTATGAATAGAAAAATTCTCGCAGCACTGGCATCTGCCGTACTGCTGCTGAACGCGGCAGGCTGCTCGAAAATGACCGAAGTCACCAGCAGTCCGGACAGTGCCCCTGTTTCCACCACGATGGCAGGCGAAACTGCCCCGGACGGCACGAATGCAGCCGATTCCGCCGCTACGGCCGAAACCGCACCGGACGGCACGGGTGCAGCCGATACGAATGTCGATGCGCCGGTGAATGCCGACGGCGAAACACAGCCCGTGACACCGAGTGCAGACGACGATCAGGAGGGCGAATACGGCACAGCCCCCGTCAGCGCCGACAGCCAGGCCAATGCCGATGCGCCCGCACCGGATGCCGCCAAGCCGAAAGCCGATAACGCCAGCGCCAAGCTCCACGTCACGATCGAAACCGTGGACGTGTCCCTCGATGAGCTGAAGGCGCAGGACTACACCGTGCCGCTGGTGGTGACGCTCGACAAGAACCCCGGCATCACCTATTCCGAGTGGGGCCTGAAACTCGACAGCCGCTGCACCTACACGACGGACAGCAAGGGACTGGATTTCTCGACGGTTTCGTTCATCAACGACGAGAAGCATTTCCTCTGGACGGCATGGACAAGCGGCGCACAGGTCGCGGACTATGACGGTTCGCTCCTGAAGCTGAATGTCAAGCTCCCGATGGATGCCAAGTCCGGCGACAGCTACCAGATCGCGTATGCGGATGTATCCCTTGCGGATGCGGCGCATATCTGGGTCGGCGGCGACAATGACTGGGTAAAATCCGGTCAGGTCGGCTGGACAGACGGCGGCGTGAATGTGAAGTGAGAAATGAAAAGCTCCTGATGGGATGTCAGGAGCTTTTGTCTGTTAAAAAATTCAAAACATTTGTTCCGATTTAATGGTGGTGGGGAAACAACAGCAAAAACGTGGGTATAAGGGGGCCAATGCCAACAACTTTAGAAAGCAAGCGGGTGGAGGGTGACTCCCCACGGGGTGGGGAGATGCTGAGCATCGCGAAGCAGAGGGGACGGGGCGTTCGCCGCAGCACCCTCCATAGATAGCCCCCTCCTTGGGGATAAGCAGGCAGCCAGCGAGTTTACGAGCGCAGCTGATCGCTTATGCAGAGCAGGGGGTTGGGGGTGGGGGGAAAGAAATGTGCCTG
>JAFPXW010000226.1 GCA_017394565.1 Oscillospiraceae bacterium
AGTACATGGTCGTGATGCTCCGCATACGCCATCGGGATGTGGACGAGCCCCTCGTGATAGCGGTATTCATCCGACGAGGAGAACTGACAGTTTCCGTCGATATACAGCCGCATATCGTCCTTGTGGCGAGTCACGACGATTTTCTGGTAAGCCGTCTGCTCGATCAGCACGATGTCGTCACGGTACAAGCCGCCCTCAATGAAGCGGCTGACGTTCTCCGCGCAGACCATGCCGCACATCATGCCGGCCAGCAGTACGACCGATACCACGCGGTAAGCGCGGCTGTGCGGAATTTTCTTCCGGTAGGTGAAGATGATCAGCACCGCGCACAGCAGATTGAAGGCGCCTGCCAGAAAGGACGTGGCGAAGTAGCCCAGATGCGGCAGCAGCACCATCGGGAATGCGATGGAGCCGATCAGTCCGCCGATGTAGTCGAACGAGAAGATCGACGAGAGCGTCACGCGCAGTTCCTGGCGATCTTCCTCGATGATGCGCGTCAGCAGAGGGATCTCCAGACCTGCCAGCGTGCCGATCAGGAGAATTTCAACATACATGACCAGCGCGTAGGATTCGAGGTAGAGATTCGCGAGGAAGAGCGACAGCGAGGACATTCCGCCGACGATGCCGATGGCGATCTCCACGCGGGCGAACCATTCCCACAGGCTTTTTCTGACGAACTTCGAGAGGAAGGAACCGATGCCCAGCGCGAACATATACAATCCGATCGTGACCGAATATTGCAGTGTCGAGTCGCCGACCAGATAGGAGCTGACAGCGCTGATGATGAGTTCATACACCATCGAACATCCGGAAATGATGAGCGTTGTCAGCAGCAGGAGCCGATAGTCTTTCATGCTTTACACGATCACGCCGCTGATGGCGGTGGCGAGTCCGATGAAGATGCCTGCGACCATGATGCCGGCTGCGGTATTGCCGTTGCCGATCTCGTCATTGAGGCTGTACTGGCGGTGGAACAGGTTGATGACCACATAGCCGAGCATGAAGAATGCGATGCCCAGCACGAAATACAGAAGGCTGCTCAGCACGCCGGAAAAGATCGTCTCGCGCACGGCATCGGCTGCCGGGCTTGCGATGGCTGCACGCAGCAGGATGCCGACGCCGATATTGGTGCCGGCGGACACGAATCCGACGGCTTTGTTGCCTTTTTTGATCTCCTCCGGGAAGGAGCAGGGAATGATGAGGTCGATCAGGAAATTGCCCAGCAGCATCAGGGTGATGCCGAGGCAGGAATAGATCAGAACATCAATGATCTCGGTTACGATTGTCATGGGAATACCTCCTTTGGGTATCAATGAATGTATCGTGAATGGTGAATCACGAATATTGAAGAATGATTGTGTGTCCTGCCGGACACTTTTTTTATTAAATACATCGCCGCAGGCGATACCACCATTCTTCATTCTTCATTTTTCATGATTCATTCTTCATTTTCTTCTTACTTTCCGCCGCTGAGTCCGCCGCCGGAACTTTGACGGGATGCGATACTGCTCTGACGGATGCTGTTGGAGTAGGAGCTGTAGCTGTTGTCGCTCGAATAGCTGATGCCGCTGTCGTCGAACGTGCTGTACGGCGACGAGCTGTTTCGGTAGCTGACGGAATCACTCGAATAGCCGTTGGAATAGTAGAACCGGCGGTAATACCGGTGCGCTCTGCTCGTTCCGTGGTAGAGGTCATCGTCGGTCGTGTAGGCGTATTTCCGGTTGGAGACCTGTACCAGCACATCGCCCTCCATCGAGGTGTAGATGACGCAGTATTCCTTGGCGGTCAGGATCGCGATGGCGCCGTCGGTTTCCTCGTCGTCCTGCTGGACGTATTCTGTGTCGCCCTCAATGCCGGCGATGATGTCCTTCGCGGCGGCATCGAGCGTGTAGTCCGTGGAATAGACCTTCGCTTTCTGCTTGTCGTTGCCGGTGATGGAGGTCACATAGGTGTAGCGGTCGCTCTTGTCGACATATTTGGCGATATACTTCCGGAAATGGATGCTCGAAAGCAGATCGCTCATCACCGACATCACAGGGATCAGGATGAAAATTCCGATCATACAGATCACCGGCAGATTGCTGCGGACCTTGTAGCCGGAATCGTGCTTGACGAGCCAGATCTCGTCCTCGTCGAGGTAGTAGCCCTTGGCGTACTCCGCACCGTCCGACCAGCGTTCCTCGGAAATGAGCAGTTCCTCGGTCTCGTCCTCGTACTCGACGAATGAAGCCGATTCGCCCCTGTCCACATCCAGACCACTGCCCTCGTAGGAAACGACGATCTCCGTACCGCGGTCAGATTCGTGATAGCCCGTTTTATCCTCCGGATACCGCGTCATTTCCCAGATGGAATACTCCTGATAGGTATCGTCCACACTCAGCCAGCGGTCAGCGCCGCCGCCGGTGGGTTTCAGGCGATATTCATCCCAGTTGCAATGGTCGTTGTAATTCTGGTAGGTGATGCGTCCGACGACCTGATATTGATCTCCGTCGGCGCAGATGATGTCACCCAACTGAAATTTCAAAGTGTTTCCCCTCCTTTCAGATCGCGCTCAATGGTGCGTATCTGCGTTTGTTTTGCACCGAACGCCTGTGCGAGTTTCCCCGCAAGCTGTTCGGGTATCTCCTGCGCACAGGAGAACACATCCACCGCCGCATAGCCGAATTCCGGCCATGTATGGATGGAAAAATGTGACGTTGTGATGACAGCGATGTAGGAAACGCCGATCGGCTGGAAGCGGTGGGTACATTCCTCCACGATCTGAGCGCCGATGGCAGACACCGCATGGTGTGCGGTTTCCTGCACCTTGGAAACATCGTCGATGCGTGCCGGATCGCATCCGTACAGATCGACAATGAGCTGCATTGCCAAACATCAGCCCCCCTTTTTTCTTACAGAATCTGTTTAAAATCTTCCGATAGCCGTCCTTTCGGCATCTTTCCGCCCTGACCTTGCCCGTCCTCCTTGACATACACAAAGTATGGCTGCGTCGGACGTGCTTTGTCATGACGAAAACCTGCTCGAAAATCCGACTATCTCCAGATTTTAAACAGATTCTCAGACTGTAAAATATATTTACGCTTTCTATTATAGCGCATATGGGGGTTCGTGTCAAGAGGTTTTTGCGAAATGCTGGAAAAATCCGGTCACAAGCCTATCCGGACAGAACATCTGCCCCGAAGCAGGGTTTGTGGGCTTCGGGGCAGAGGGGGGTTTTAGGACATTGACGTTCTGGCGTTGCGTTACATATATATTTATTTAGTGTGATTCCAATTAAACTTTACGAAGATCAAGCATATTGCTACGAACACAATCACAAATACCGGCAAATAACTGGCTTTGGTGTGGGCGGATTTCGCTTCCGACATTTTGTATATTGTTATTATGTTTCCATTACCGTCTGTCTTTGATAATTCGTAATCAGTCGCATTATATTTTGTATCACCGAGATCCCATTCGCTTTCGTTTGCGTATCTAAGCAGATTTCTAAAAACTTTTGCATTTCCATCGCTGTCACTAATATATAGCAAGTTATCGACATTTCCGCTTTTATCAATCGTATAATAGGTATGATAAATATCAATGTATACTTCAATACAATCACTATGCATTGATATCAATTTGTATTTGGAAGTAGGGATAGAATACCCATATTGATAGTTACCATTGGAATCATATACATTGATATAACTATCAACTGCTACGGCGACCTCATGTTCTTCATTCACTGAAATACACTGGATTTCAGAATCAGTACATTCCCTATGGACAATTTTGCTTGATGAATAGATGGCTTTATCACTCTCATTCATCTCTGTTACATCCATAAAATTCATCTTTCCAGGAATTTCATTTGCAATCATCATTTCCCCCAATTTCTTCGATCAATTGCAGCATCGCTCCGGCACGCCATCATCCGACCTTCGTCAGCTTGATATTTTTCAGATTCACATTACAGCTATCCGCACCGCCGACCTGAAAGGCGATCTCGGCGGCATTGTCGTTCTGTGCGGCTGTGAATTCCGCTTCAAAATGCGTTTCCGATGCACCGGCTGTCACGGTTTCCGTGAGCTGTACCGACTTGCCGCGGATCACCACGGGAAATTCGCGCTCCGGTGTTGCGGTCACATCGCAGGAAAGGACGTATTTTCCGCCTTTCTGCAAGGTCACGCCGGAGAGGACAGCTTCCACATCGGAATGTGCGCTGCCGCCCGTAACGGTATTGATCCAGAAGCTCTTGTCAAACCCGACATAATGCGCGGCATTCGCACCGTTTGCGGTTTTCATGTCGTACACGGCTTCCGCCGCGACATCCAGTCCCATCTGGTCGGAATAGCGTCCGACTGCCTGACAGATCTTGTCCGCCATGACGTAAGCCGAATTGCGCTGTGTTTTCTCCGACGGATGCCAGTCCGAACCCAGTCCATCCGCCATCGAATGCGTCTGCGAGAAATAGCAGGTCACGTTCGCGTCCTTCGCCTTGTACTCGTTCACCGCCTGTTCGATGAGCTTGTAAACGTCGTCGCCGCCCATCGTGCCGACCGTGCAGATGATCGCCGCGTCCGGATGCACCGCACGGACTGCCGCAAGGAAGTCTTTGTAACCCTTGACGAATTCCGCGCCGTTCGTTTCCGGATCGGCTGCGACGTAATTGATATCATTCGTGCCGAGATTGATGACCACGGCATCGGCGCTTCTCGATGTGAAATCCCAATCTGTGCCGTAATCCGCGAATTTGCTGGATTTTCCGTAGCAATCAGGGATCAGGCTCTCGGCATTTTTCGTGCCGTCCGACGTGTAGCCGGACACGATGCCGTGACCGCTGTAGCAGCAGGTCGTGTAATCCGCGCCGATCTGCTGTGCCGCGAGATAGGCGTAGGATTTCGAGAAATTCTCCGTCGAGGTCTTGAACTGATCGCCCTGCGAAGCGCCCTCTACGCCGTAAGCACAGGTGATCGAGTCGCCGATGAATTCCACATACAGATCCGACTGCGGAACGGGCTTGACCGGAATGGCCGCCGAGGATTCCACGTCGATGCTCTGGATGCCGACACCGCCGTACATGGCTTCGGACAGGAGCATGACCTTGACGCAGGACGTGCGGTTTTTCTCGCCCGTCCAGAGGGTGATCTCCTGCGCCGCCTCGTCCATCACGGTATCCGCGACCTGTTCGCCGTCGATCCAGATGCCGTAGCGTGGGCGATAGTCCGCGCCGTTCCGGATACCGGAGCTGCCGGCGAGGGTGATCTTGGCGGAATCGGCGGTGATGTAGGATTCCATCGCCGCGCCGCTTTGCACGAGCCACGTTGTGCCGTCCTTGGTGACGGTGCGGCTCTGGAGCTTGACGAATTCCGACGTTGCCGGAACGCGCAGAGAAGCCGTTTTTCCGGTGTCAGCGGAAAGCTGACGCTGCATCAGACCGAGGTCGAATACATCCACCTCCCCGGAACCGTCGAGGTCATAGTCGGCGCTGCCGCCCTGCATCGAATGCAGCGAGCGCTGAAGTTTCACAGCATCGGACACGCCGAAGCTGCCTGCCGCATACACCGTTCCGGACAAAAGCGCCGTGGTGAGTGCTGCGGTCAGGATCGCAGTTTTGAATTTCATATCATCATCTTCCTCTATCTCTCCACCTGTGTGGAGTATTTATGGTAATAGTATAGCACAGGCGGTGGGATTTGTCAAGAAACCGCCTGACATTCGCACGGAAATCAATTTTGGGGGTTCTGTTATGAAAACAGGCGCGTTTCTTTCCCCCCACCGCCAGCCAATGCTAACAACCTAACAAATTGAACAAGCATCCTTCTTTCCCCCCACCCCCAACCCCCTCCCCAGGGAGGGGGCTTTACTTGCAGGGGGCTGCGCCCCCTGCACCCTGCTATGCATAAGCGATCAGCCGCGCTCGTAAACTTGCTGGCTGCC
>JAFPXW010000227.1 GCA_017394565.1 Oscillospiraceae bacterium
GAAATAGATCTTGTGAACGGCATCGCCGGTGAAAATGACAGTGTGATCGTTCCACGCATCGAAGCCGCCCTCGCCGGATGCCTTGCTGCCCTCGAAATCGCCGCCGATGTACATTTCACCATAGGTCAGCGTGCTGATTGCGGACGACCACTGGAAGTAGCTCCCATCCACAATGACCTTGCCGTCTGTGTAATTCATTTGCAGACTGCCCGTTCCGGCACCGTCGAGGTATTTGGCGTTGATGTAGTCGCCCTTGATGTGGAGCGTACCTTTGCCGATATAGACCGCTCCGGCTTTCTGGTTGAAGTCGCCCTCCACGGTGAGTGTGTGACCGTTCAGATCAAGGCTGACATCCGCATCCATCACAAGGTCGCCGGATACGGTCATATCCTGTTCGAGTTTCAGATTTTCGGAAATGGTCTGTGCGGCAGCAAATGCGGTGATCTGCGTGGAAATGGCTGCTGCCGGTACATTCAGCCCTGTCATGCAGGCTGCCATCAGGCAAGCGATGAGTCTGGTTCTGGTTTGTTTCATATGGATGACCTCCTTTAACTCTATTGTCGGAATACCGCTCAGGCTCAGACAGCATCCTGCCTCGCCTTCGGGCAACTCCTATTACTCACACATTTCTTACATTCGGTATAGCATTCTTTGGCAAATACTAACTGTAATTTTGCCAAACTTTTCTATACTTGCATTATACCATTTGTTTACAGAAATGTCAACAGTTTGGCACGCACAGGCAATCTTGTTTTTTCGTGCCATGCTTGCTTTTTGATAGTAAATATGGTATGATGATAATAACACCAATCCCCATCAAGTGAGGTAACGCCATGCTGCATGAAAAAATCGACCTGCTGATGAATGCGCTGAATGTCGGAAGTTCCGATCTTGCGCGTTTGACGCAACATTCACCATCGTCTTTCAGCCGTCTGCGAAGCGGTTCGCGCGAACCGAAACCGGACAGCCCGACGATCCGGCGGTTTGCTGAGGGTGTGACGATGTATGCCAAGCAGACCCACCAGACGGACAAGCTTTGCCTGCTCGTGCATACCAAATCCGAAAAAACACTCATCCTGTCCGTCATCAAATGGCTCTATTCTGACCAGATGCCGCTGTATTACACCCAGCCGACCGACCCTGCCGGACAATTCAGCGAACGGCTCGACCAGCTCATGCGGCTCGCAGGGATGAACAATCACACGCTTTCGGAAGCGTCAGAGATGGAGTATTCCTACATTTCGCGTCTGCACCGCGGCGAGCGTTTCCCAAAATCCGGCTCGGAATCCGTCCGCCGCATCTGCGATGCCCTGTTCACGCGGATCATTGCCGACGGAAAACGCGCAGAACTGAGCAAACTAACCGGACTTGACGAAGAACCGATGACGGCATCCATCCTGCGCGACTGGCTGTGCGGACTGACCGACAAGATCGACCTCGTGACCATCCGCCGCCTGATCGGAAGCATCAGCAATGTCACCGAAAACGCCATGCCTGCGGCACTTCCCGACTTGCCGGAAGTCTGCATTCAGGACAGCTACCACGGCAATGCCGGACTTCAGGAAGCGGTGGTCAGATTCCTGACGGAAATTCCGGAAAACGGCGAAATGCTGCTGTATTCCGACCATCCGATGAGCTGGATGACGGGTGAATTCCAGCCGCAGTGGGCGGCACTGATGCTTCGATGTCTGCGGCGCGGCGTGCGCATCCGGATCATCCACAACATCGACCGTGACATCACCGAAATGCTCGATGCCATCACAAGCTGGATGCCGCTGTACCTGACCGGTGCGATCATGCCGTTCTACAGCCTGAAACCGCGCGGCGAACAGTTCTGCCACACGCTGTTCCTCTGTCCGGAAACTGCCGCAATTTCGGGATTTTCGCCGTGCGAGAGCGAGTGCAGTTTTTCGTATGTGACGGACAAAACGAGATTGCAGCAGATGGAAAGCGAATTTGCCGTCCTGCTGGGCGGCTGCAAGCCGCTGCTCACCGTGAGCCGCAAGCCGCAGAATGTCGAGGGAACGCCGATCTCGCGGAATTTCGACAATGCGGAAGTCATCGCCGACCACCGTTCCGTCGTCGTCAATAAGCTCACCGCGCCCCTGCTGTCGTTCCGGTTCTATCATCCGCAGATCGTGGAATCGTTCCGGACGCTGTTGGGATGAAAAAGTTTTGACATAAGAATAACCCCTGTGGATCGCGAAAGATCCACAGGGGTTTGTTTGGTTACGGGTCGTGGGAATTCCCTCATCCCTCGTACCGGAGCGCCTGGCTGTTCAGCTCCGCGAACTGCGGCTTCACGGTCGCACGCATGGTCTTGTCAATGTCCTCCAGCGAGAACGGGATGACGTTCTGGCGGATGGCAAGCCCCAGCATCACCATGTTCAGCACCTTCGGGGAACCGAGCGCTTTGCACGCGGCATCGCCGTCGGTCATGACCAGATGCTCCACATGGCGCCGGAGATATCCGATCATCTCCTGCCCGGTGTAATCGCTGCCGGACAGCGCCGCCGTGACGGGCATGATCGGGTGCGTGTTCACGACCACGCTGCCGCCGTCTTTGAGATACGGCAGCATCCGGACAGCCTCCGCCGGCTCGAAGCCGATGAGGATGTCTGCTGTTTTTTCCGGGAACATCGGGCAATGCAGGTCATCGCCCAGCCGCAGGAAGCTGAACACACTGCCGCCTTTCTGCGCCATGCCGATGGTTTCCGCGCTCATGACCGGAATGTGGTTTGCCATTGCGGTCGCGGCGATCAGCTTCGAGGTCAGGACGATGCCCTGTCCTCCCACACCGCATATCAGGATATTCGTCTGCATCAGTCCTTACCTCCCTCAGAAATGGCTTCAAACGGGCAAACCTGTGCGCAAAGTCCGCACCCTGCGCAAAGTGCCTGCTCGATGGCGA
Organism: Oscillospiraceae bacterium; assembly: GCA_017394565.1. GTDB lineage: Bacteria > Bacillota > Clostridia > Oscillospirales > Ruminococcaceae > UBA3855. The sequence continues at coordinate 2,912 of JAFPXW010000227.1, forward strand.
CCTTGCCGTCCTTCAGCACGATGCCCGGACAGCCCAGCTGCGTGATGCAGCGCTTGCACTGGCGGCACTTGTCCGCGTCGATCACCGGCGGCTTTTCGGGCTTGATGAGGACAGCACACGGCGACTTGAAAATGATCGCCTTCACGCCGTCCTCTGCCGCAACGCGCTGCACGGTGTCGATGGCGGCCTTCAGGTCGAGGGGGTTCACGGTTTCCACAGTCTTAACACCGACGCCCTTGAGAACGGCTTCGATGCTGACCTTGTCCACGACCTGTCCCATCATCGTCCTGCCCGTTCCGGGGTGCGGCTGATGGCCGGTCATGGCGGTGGTGGAGTTGTCGAGAACGACGAGCGTCATGTTCGCCTGATTGTACACCGCGTTGACGGCGCCTGTGATCGCCGATGCGAAAAATGTCGAATCACCGACAAATGCAAAGCACGTCGTATCCGGCTCGATGCGTCCGATGCCCTGCGTGATGTTCACGCCGGCGCCCATGCACAGGCAGGTGTCCACCATGTCCAGCGGCATCGCATTGCCGAGGGTGTAGCAGCCGATGTCGCCGCAGAATACGGCTTTCTTGCCCTTCATCGCCTGCTTGACGGCATAGAAGGACGCTCTGTGCGGACATCCTGCGCAAAGCACCGGCGGACGTACCGGAAGTGCCGGAGGCGCTTCGGTCTCCTGCGGCTTTGCGGTGTCCCAGCCCATGAAGTTCGCGATGTCGGCGGCAACGGATGCGCAGGTATTCTCACCGGCATTCTTCACGTCGTGCGTGAGCTTGCCGCGGATGTTGACATTCAGGTGGTGCTTGCCGCAGAGATATGTCAGCTCGCGCTCGATGACGGGATCGAGTTCCTCGATGCAGAGGACTTCGTCCAGACCTTGCAGAAATTCCACCGCCATATCCTCCGGGAACGGGAACGGCGTGGCGATCTTCAGAAGTTTCGGCGCGTCCTTGCCTTTCAGCGCCTCCGCGGTGTAGGTGCTGCTGATGCCGTGGGTAGCGATGCCCTTTCTGCATCCGGCAGCTACTGCCGGCGTGAGGGTATTGCGTGTGTACTGCGAGAAAACGTGCTGTAATTCGACATTTCTCGCTTCGATGTTGATATGCGCCTGGTAGGACAGCCGCGGGAAGATCACCCACTTCGAGGCATCCTTGACAAATCCCTCCGGCTTGTTTTTGAGACATTCCGCCTCGTCCCTGACGGTAATGGACGCATAGCCATGACAGACGCGCGTTGTCGGGCGGAACAGCACCGGCGTGTGATACTGCTCAGAATACGCGAAGGCATCCTGGATCATGTCGTAAGCCTCCTGCACGGACGACGGATCGAAGCACGGAAGCTTGGAATATGCTGCGAAGCTGCGCGTATCCTGCTCCGTCTGCGAGGAGATCGGGCCGGGATCGTCCGCCACCAGAATGACCATGCCGCCCTTGACGCCGATGTAGGCAAGGCTCATCAGCGGATCGGACGCGACATTCAGTCCCACCTGCTTCATCGTCACCATGCTGCGTGCGCCGCAGTATGCCGCACCTGCGCCCAGTTCGAGCGCGGCCTTCTCATTGACCGACCACTCGACATAGAGCGAACCGTCGTTGGCTTTCGCCGCAGTTTCCAGCACCTCGGTCGAGGGCGTGCCGGGGTAGCCGCAGACCAGATTCAGCCCGGCTGCCATCGCACCACGCGCGATGGCGGCGTTTCCCATCAGAAATTCCTGATGCATCAAATCACTCTCTTTCCTAAATATATCATCCTTTTCACATCAGCGCTGAACCTTTGCCCCATTGCATTTCTCAGCGCTATTACTATTATAACACAAGTCCACGGCTCGTTGCAAGTGTTTCCGGAAATTTATCACGGAAATCAATTTTGGGGGTTCTGTTAGAAAAACAGGCGCGTTTCTTTCCCCCCACCCCCAACCCCCTCCCCAAGGAGGGGGCTTTTTATGCAGGGGGCTTCGCCCCCCTGCACCCGCTTGCTTTCTAAAGTTGTTGGCATTGCGCAGAGCGCAGGCGGTGGGGGGAAAGAAATGTGCTTGTTCTCTTAACAGAAACCCAAAAACTGATTTCCGTGACGATATTCCAAAAACACTTGCATTTTTCCGGCAGGTGTGCTATAATAGACGTATCACGTTTTTGGAAAGGGAAATCTATCATGGAAATTGTACTGGATCGTAATCTCTACAGAACCATCAAGCAGATGGACAGAACGGCTATGCAGTCCTTCCTGCAGGACATCTACCAGTCCGGCATCAACGAGGCGACCGAGAACGGCGCAGCGCCGGCAGCCGCAGAAGCAGCACCGGCTGAAACCGCAGCACCGGCAGCGAACAGCTCTGTCGATCTCGAAGCCCTCCGCGGAGAGCTTTCTAAGGTCAAGGGCGTCGGCGAGGCTCGCCTGAATGAGATCATGAAGGTCATCGAGGGCTTCATGGCGTAACACTTTTTTTGAAATGACACCAGAAAACCGCAGCAAGTCCGGCATTTCCGGATGTGCTGCGGTTTTTTATGGGATTGGGAAGAAGCATCGTGCAACCTGTCTTACCCTCGGGCATCCTCCTTAACAATGCCAACAACTTTAGAAAACAAGCGGGTGGAGGGTGCGCAGCACCCTCCATAGATAGCCCCCTCCTTGGGGAGGGGGTTGGGGGGAAAGAAGGATGCCTGTTCAATTTGCTAAGTTGTTAGCATTGTCCTCCTTAAATCCAGTGTCGGAATACCCTCGGGTTCGGGCAGCATCCTGCCTCACCCTCGGGCATCCTCCTCCAGGAGCCTGCGCAGGATCTGCTGACGGTTGTTCACAAAGAGCCGCGTGAGCTGGTAGCTTTCGGTTTCCTCATAGGGGCATGGACGGATCGCACCGCCGCCGAACTGCAAAATTTCCGCATCCGGAAATCCCAGCAGGATCGGCGAATGTGACGCGATGATGAACTGCGAGCCCTGCGCTGCACAGCGGTAAATTTCGAGCAGGAGCGTGAGCTGACGCTGCGGTGAAAGCGCCGCTTCCGGCTCGTCGAGGAAATACAGCCCGTCCGGACGGAAGCTGTTCTGTGCGAGCTTCAGGAAACTCTCGCCGTGGGAACGCTCATGAAAATGCTGCGGTGTACCGCCGAATTGGCTGTATTCCTCCTCCGCGGACGCGACATTGTAGAAACTCTCCGCACGCAGGAAATAGCCGCCCTTCGGAAACCGCCAGCTCCGCGTGAGCCGGAGCGCGGAGAACAATTCAGAATGCGAGTCGTGCGTGGAAAATGCGTAATTTTTCGTGCCGCCCTCCGGATTGAAGCCGGAAGCGATGGCAAGGGCTTCGAGCAGGGTAGATTTCCCGCTGCCGTTCTCGCCGGAAAAGAATGTGACGGGACGGGAGAATCCCAGTTCATGCAGACCGGACAGTACCGGGATCTGCCGCAGATAGCTTCCGCGCGGAATCCGTCCCCAGTCGATGGAGATGCGTTCGAGAAAGAGTTCGTCGCCGGTCATGGGATGCCTCCTGAAAGTGGTTATGATCCATTATACCACACAAAACGCCCGATGTCAATTCGCGATGTTTACTGTGCGCGGAAATCAATTTTTATAATTTTACGTCCCCATTTTATGAATTTTGCGGGTGCAGGGTGAC
>JAFPXW010000228.1 GCA_017394565.1 Oscillospiraceae bacterium
ATTTGAAAAAAGACTTGCTTTTTTCCGGATCATCTGCTATAATATATGACATAGGTGTTTTCACACAAGTTGAAGGAGGTGTTTTCCATGGCAAAGTGTGCAGTTTGCGGCAAGGGCGTTACTTTCGGTAACAAGGTGTCCCACTCCCACAGAGCATCCAGCAGAACCTGGAAGCCGAACGTACAGCGCGTAAAGGCTATCGTTAAGGGTTCTCCGTGCCATATCTATGTATGCTCCAGATGCCTGCGTTCCGGTAAGGTGGAGCGTGCGTGATCGGGAATCGGCGCAATAGAAAATACTCAGGAGTTCGGGTTTCGTTCTCCTGATTTTTCTTTTTTCCGGGGTTTTTTATTGGTTTCTCCGGCCGCCTGACAGAAGGATCCGATCCGCAAATATAAAATTTAAGCAAATTGATAAAAATTGTATTGACTTCATTCTCGTTTTGTGGTATAATGTCTATAACAGTGTTTTAGAAACAGGATCTATACGCCTGTTGCTGTAAGAATTTTTAATGAGGTGAGTATTTTGCCAGAGATCAAAAAGACAAATGCGCCCATTACCAACCCTGAGCTGGTACAGGCAATGGATGCTATGAAACAGGAGCGCACCAATCTGACTGAGGTACGTTTCGTAAATACCATGAAGAATGCACGTTTTCTGGTTCCTGCAAACGTAAGCCAGGTACAGAATGCTGTTGCAAATGCCGATGGTACGGTAGAGCTGAAGGATCAGCCGCAGATCCAGTTCATTCTGTTCAACAACAGTGACGGCAAGCGCTATTTCCCGCTGTTCACCGACGCTTCCCAGCTTGAGAAGTGGGGCGATGCGTCCAGCCACCAGCGTGCAGCACTGACCTTCCGTGACGTTTGTCACTTCCTGAAGAACCCGCCCCAGGGCATTGAGATTTCCGGCGCGGTTGTCAATGCGTATGACCAGAACATCCTCGTTCCGGCAGACAGCTTCCAGAAGATGCTCAACACCGAGGCTCTGACGCCCGGCACCAAGATCCAGATCGGCACCCTCAAGGAAGAGCCGACGGAGCTGCTCGATGCGATCAAGCCGTTCCTCGCTTCCCATGAGGACGTTGAGAAGGCTTACCTGCGCATCATGAAGCGCGAGGACAAGCCCAATCCGAACTTCCTGCTCGTACTCGATGTGGATGTTGCCAAGCTTGGCGACAACGGTGTCAGAGAGATCTTCGACGGCGTGGCAGAGGTTGCCAAGCCCCATCTGCGCGGCGTAGAACTGGCGATCGTTCCGGCTTCCAACAACTTCGGCGTTGCAGCACTGAAGGACGCTGTTCCGTTCTACGAGAAGTAATTGATGCAAAGCAAGCACCACCTTTCCGCGAGGGAGGGTGGTGCTTTTTGTCAGGATTTCGCGCGTCGGCGGAACACAAGCGATGCCGCGAGTCCGCAAGCCAGTGCCGCCGTGATGCCAGCCGATGCCGCTGTCATGCCGCCGCTGAGGATCCCCAGCAAGCCGTCCTGCGTGACGGCTTTTTTCGCGCCCTGTGCCAGCAAATGCCCGAAACCCGTCAGCGGCACGGTTGCACCGGCACCGGCAAATTCCACCAACGGTTCATACAGCCCCAAGGCCGACAACACCACACCAGCCACAACGAACCCTGTCAGGATCCGTGCCGGAGTCAGCTTCGTGTAGTCGATCAGCAGCTGACCGACCGCGCAGATCACACCGCCAGTCAGAAACGCTTTCAAAAGCGCAGTCAATAGCATAATTACTCCTTTCGCGTTATCCGGTGATCTCCACCAGATGGCAGATGGACGGGATGCTCTCGCCCTGCTGCGAGGAAACCGCCGACAGGAGCGCACCCGTTGCACAAAACAGCACGCGGCGCATTTCTCCGGCGGCGAGTTTCGGCAGAAAATAGGCACAAAGCAGACTCGCCGAGCAGCCGCAGCCAGAACCTCCGGCGTGTGTGTCCTGCTTGTCGCAGTCGAACATTTCCGCGCCGCAGTCGAAATGCACCGCACTGATGTCGATCCCCTGCCCTTGCAGGAGTTCGATGAGGAGAGGCGAACCGACTTTGCCGAGGTCGCCGGTGATGATGGCATCGTAATGTCCGGCGGCGGTGTCCGTTGCTTTCAGGTAACGAGAAATGGTGTCGGCAGCGGCAGGTGCCATTGCAGCGCCCATATTCGTGGTATCGGTCACACCAAGGTCGCAGATACGACCGATACAGCCGCCTGTGAGATAGGGAGCGGCGGCGTGTTTCCCGACAATGGCAGCACCGGAAGCGGTACAAGTCCACTGGGCAGTTGGCGTTCGCTGACCGCCGTAGGACAGCGGAAACCGGAACTGCCGTTCGGCTGTGGAAAAATGCGAACTCGTGACAGCCGCGGCACGCTGCACATAGCCGCCGTCGGCGAGAACGCCGGCCAGCAGCAGGCTCTCCGCCATCGTGGAGCAAGCGCCGTAAACGCCTAAAAATGGGACATCCGTGCCGCGCACCGCGAACGTCGAGCCGGTGCATTGGTTGATGAGGTCGCCGGCGAGGATGCAGTCGAGTTCATCGACTTTGAGCAAGCCTTTGTCGGCGGCGAGCCGGAGTGTCTCGGCTTGCAGGCGGCTCTCGGCGCGTTCCCAGCTTTTCTCACCGAGGGCAGGATCGGGTTCGATCCGGTCGAAAAATCGCCCGAAATTGCCCTCAGCCTCTTTCTGACCGGCGATGGCGGCGAAGCTGTGGATGGTCGGTGCGCTGCGGAATCGGATACAATGCATGACGGTCATCTCCTTGTATGGTTTGGGAGTAGTATGGGGAGATTTTCGGGATTTATGCATGAGAAAGCCGCTGAACTTTGGGGGTTCAGCGGCTTTTTGTTATTTCACTTTGCAGTTGCCTGCCGGATCTACCTGAATACGGTTCGTCCCTCTGTTCGTCTTAGCAGAAATCCTATAAACATTAGGCCCAAGATACATTTTTCTTTGCAGGCACGCAGCACCATTCCAAGTGCCAGTCCAAACAGGCTGATTCCACTTGTTATAGTATCTGATGTAGGTGGTCTGCTTGAGGGATGTGAAAGTCAGTCTTACATACGCCGGCTTATTACGATTGTTAAAATCTGTCTTAACCCCTTTCGCATATCCACTGCTATTACAGGTAAACTGCTTAGCAGAGGCACTAAGATTTGGCATCATCGTTCCACACAGTAATGATGTAGCCATAATAATCGCCGCAATGCTTCTTCTGTACTTTTTCATAAAATAACCTCCTTTACGTTTGTCAGTCGCTCAATATCAAGGAGATACCCCCCATCCATTCGGCAACCGGCTGTCATACTCATTGATTTGAGTTTAGACCCTTTGGCTTTGCGTCATTGCCTTTCGACAATTTTGCCCTTATCGTGGTTGAGAGAATAGAAAAGTACAATAATATTACTTGAAAAATCAGACAAACTATGGTATAATGTATAATTGGGTGTATTTGTTTGATTTTCATAGTTTCTGTTCTCATCCACTAATTATATTATACTCATTCAATATCGTTTTGTCAATACAATCAGCTCAACTGATTGAGTTTTCTGCATTTTGAACAAAAGGCAAAGGGGAATTTTGTATGTTTTATGAAAGACTAAAAACGCTCTGCAAAGAAAACGGCACTTCTGTTTCAAAAATGCTGACTGAGCTGAAACTGAGTACTGGCAGCACAGGCGCATGGAAACGCGGACAACTCCCAAAGGGAGAAACTCTCGCCGCCATCGCCGACTACCTCCACACCTCCATCGACTTCCTCATCTTCGGCGAGTACCGCTGCAACCTCAATGAGGAACAGCTCCACCTCCTCGAACTCTATGAATCCACTCCCGAATACGCCCGTTACAAGGTCATGTGCGATTTCGAGGACTCCGTCACCCGTGAGGTCGAGAAGTTTCGCCGCAAACGATCCGAATAGGCATTTTTTACCAATAGTCTTACTATCACTGACCAAGTATATTCTACTTTTACAAATTATCCCCTACCTTTCAACCAGTTTTCACGAGATTATCACAATCATAGAGTAACATTATAACTGTCAGCAGATCATCCCCAACCCTGCTGATATCCCCTATATAATCCCTATATCATGGCAGAAATTCCCACATTGATGTGGGTTTTTCTGTTTTTTCTGCTCTCTGGCACAAAATATGGACGTTCCGGCGAAATGTATACACTCCGCGGACAATCGTTTTTGTACGGCGATAATTTTTTTGTAGCAATGGCTGACAAACCCTTGACAATTTCCGATCAATCGGTTATAATAATAATGGAATACTTTGGAGCTTCTCGCCCGAAGTGACCAAATGCAAACCGCAGCCTGTTTCATGACCTGCTGCGGAATTTCAAGGAGGTTTTACCTATGGCATTAGAAGGCGCACTGACAACCAACCAGAAGGTTCTGGATTGGGTACAGGAATGCATTGACCTGTGCAAGCCTGACAAGGTAGTATGGATCGACGGATCTAAGGAGCAGCTCGATGAGCTGATCAAGGAGGTTACTTCCCTTCCGGACGGCGACCCGAATAAGATGTGGCATCTCAACGAGGAGAAGCTCCCCGGCTGTCTGTATCACAGAACTGCTGTCAACGACGTAGCTCGTGTTGAGGACAGAACTTTCATCTGCACCAAGACCAAGGAAGATGCAGGCCCGACCAACAACTGGATGGATCCGCAGGAGATGTACGCTAAGCTCCGCCCGATGTACGACGGCTCCATGAAGGGTCAGACCATGTATGTGATCCCGTACAGCATGGGTCCGGTGACTTCCCCGATCTCCAAGGTCGGTGTTGAGCTGACTGACTCCATCTACGTTGTTCTGAATATGAACATCATGACCCGTATGGGCAAGGCTGCTTTCGAGAAGCTCGGCGATTCCAACGACTTCGTTCGCGGTCTGCACTCCAAGGCAGACGTTGATCCGGAGAAGCGTTACATCGTTCAGTTCCCGGAGGACAACACCATCTGGTCCATCAACTCTGCATACGGCGGCAACGTTATCCTGTCCAAGAAGTGCTTCGCTCTGCGTATCGCTTCCTTCCAGGGTAAGAACGAAGGCTGGATGGCTGAGCATATGCTCATCCTCGGCGTTCAGAAGCCGAATGGTGAGACCAAGTACATCACCGCTGCATTCCCGTCTGCTTGCGGCAAGACCAACCTCGCAATGCTGATCCCGCCGGAGGGCTACCTCAAGAACGGCTACAAGGTATTCACCGTTGGTGATGATATCGCTTGGCTGAAGCCCGGCAAGGACGGCAGACTGTACGCGATCAATCCGGAGAACGGTTTCTTCGGCGTTGCACCGGGTACAAACGAGAACTCCAACTACAACGCACTGGCTGCTACCAAGAAGAATGCGATCTTCACAAACGTAGCACTCGACAACTCCGACAACACCGTTTGGTGGGAGAAGCTGACCAAGGAAGCTCCGGAGGATGCGACCGAGTGGACCGGCATCAAGTGCAACGGTAAGGAGTGGAC
>JAFPXW010000229.1 GCA_017394565.1 Oscillospiraceae bacterium
AATTTGCCGTCACGGGAATGTCGGGATCAACAGCTTTCACCGTGTCGATCTCCCATTTCATAAAGTCGGTCGTCTGCTTTGTGACGAAACGCTTCCAGTCAAGGGAGAGTCCGTGGATCGAGCTTTCGCCGATGTTCATGGGCGCTTCGATCTGTGACCAGTCCGTATAGGTATGCGACCAGAAATGTGCCCACCAGTCGTGATTCAAACGGTCAAGTGTGCCGTATGTTTCCTTCAGGAAGCTGCGGAAGGCTTCCTGACACAGCGGACAGAAGCACTCACCGCCGAACTCATTGGAGATGTGCCAGAGGATGACTGCCGGATGGGATGCATACCGCTCGGCAAGCTTCCGGTCGATGATGCGGACACGTTCGCGGTAGACAGGCGACGTGTAGCAGTGATTGTGGCGGTGCCCGAAGCGATGGCGCACGCCGTTTTCATCCACGCGGAGGACTTCCTCGTATTTCTGCGCCAGCCAGTGCGGACGTGCGCCGGACGGTGTGGCGAGGATCACATGAATACCGGCTTGCCAGAGCTGTTCGATCACATCATCGAGCCACTCGAACGTGAAATGATCCTCCTCCGGTTCGAGATCGGCCCATGAGAAGATCCCGAGGCTGACGCAGTTGATGTGTGCCTCCTGCATCAGCGCGATATCGCGCCGGAGAATGTCAGGGCAATCCTTCCACTGCTCGGGATTGTAGTCGCCGCCGTGAAGCATCTGCGGAAATTTCGGTGTCAGCGGTGTATCTTTCATGATCGTGCCTCCTTGATATACTGCCCTCTATTGCAAAGCCACATAGTGGCTTTGGCAGAGCGCGTGTGCTGTGCAAAACCTGTATCATAAGTATACCTGATTTAGAAAAGATTGTCAATAGAAACTGCTCATCTGATCCGGAAAATCCAGGGATATGATTTACATTTTCAGAATCCTGTGCTATAATAGGATCATAAAATGTGACCTTTTTCATACACATGGCGTCAATAGGGACAGAGGGGGTGAAAGCATGACGGATGCACAGATCATTGACGGACTGAACCGGCGCGACGAACGTGCTTTGCAGGCGATCCGCGAGCAATACGGGACGATCTGTTACAATATGGCGTTCCGGATCGTTGGAAACCGCGAGGATGCGGAGGAGTGTGTCAGCGATATGCTCATGGCGGTCTGGGATTCCATTCCGCCGACGCTGCCGGTCAGCTTGCAGGCGTATCTGCTCACGCTCGTGCGGCGTGCGGCGGTGGATCGCTTTCGTCATGAACACCGCCTGAAACGCGGCGGCACGGAATTTCACCTTGCACTCGACGAACTCGCTGAGATCATCCCCTCCGGCGAGGCGATCGAGGACACCGTGGAACGCCGTGAACTGCTCCGCGTGCTGACGGATTTTCTGCAATCGCTGAAGCCGAAGCCACGCCGGTTGTTCTGGCAGCGCTATTTCCTCTCGCTGCCTGTCCAGACCATTGCCGAGGAAAACCATATGCGCGAAAGTGCCGTGAAAATGTCGCTTCTGCGCACACGAAACAAATTGCAGGACTATCTGCGAAAGGAGGGATTGCTGTGAAGCCGCTCGACCTGATGGATGTGCTGGATGATCTGCCGGAGGAACTCATCGCGCAGGAACTCGCACCGCCAAAAGCCAATCGCATCGTGAAATTATACCGTTTCAGCGCAGTCGCTGCGTGTCTGGTGCTGACACTGGGACTTGTGCAGTTTGCATGGGACCGGCCGCAGAAGATCCCCACCGCACCGCCCGCAGCCGAAACGACCACTTCCACCGAAACAACCGTTCTCATGGACAGCACCCCCTCTGCCGTCACGACCGACTCACCGACAGAAACGCAGGAAATTCCCACATC
>JAFPXW010000230.1 GCA_017394565.1 Oscillospiraceae bacterium
ATGAACACTGCATCATTTCTCAGAGCAAGTATACCACAAAAATCACGCTTTGTCAAGCCTTTTCTGCAATTACTTCTTCAATGTGCCGTGCGACATGGCTTTGAGGTAGGCATGGATGAAGCCGTCGAGGTCGCCGTCCATGACTGCGGTGATGTTGCCGTTTTCAAAGCCAGTACGGGTGTCCTTGACCAGCGTGTACGGCATGAAAACGTAGGAACGGATCTGCGCACCCCAGCCGATCTCCTTCTGCACGCCCTTGATGTCGGAAACCTTCTCCAGATGCTCGCGCTCCTTGATCTCGACAAGCTTGGAAACAAGCATTTTCATCGCATAATCGCGGTTCTGGTACTGGCTTCGCTGCGTCTGGCAGGAAACCACGATACCGGTCGGCTTGTGGATGAGGCGGACTGCGGACGAGGTCTTGTTGACCTTCTGACCGCCTGCACCGGACGAACGGTACACTTCCATCTCAATGTCCTCCGGACGGATGTCGACTTCCATATTGTCGTCAATTTCCGGCATGACATCGAGCGCCGCGAACGAGGTCTGCCGTCTGCCGGACGAATCGAAGGGCGACACGCGCACCAGACGGTGTACGCCGGCTTCGGATTTCAGATAGCCGTAGGCATTCTCGCCCTCGACCATGATGGACGCGCTCTTGAGGCCTGCTTCTTCGCCGTCGAGGTAATCGAGCAGCTGCACCTTGAAATTGTGGCGCTCTGCCCAGCGGTTGTACATACGATAGAGCATTTCTGCCCAGTCCTGCGCCTCCGTTCCACCTGCGCCCGGATGGAAGGTCAGGATCGCATTGTGGCTGTCGTACTCGCCGGAGAGCAGCGTTTCGAGCTTCTTGTCTTCGAGCGACTGCTTGAACGCCGCCATCTCGGTGACGATCTCGTTCTGCATATCCTCGTCCTCTTCCTCCATGCACAGCTCCAGCATGGTGAACAGATCCTCCAGCTTATCCTCCATTCTCTGGTAGCCGGCGATCTTGTTTTCGAGCTGCTTGGTCTTCTGGAGTACCTTCTGGGAATTCTCCAGATCATCCCAGAACCCCTCCGCCGTTGCCTGTGCCTGCAATTCCTCGACTTCCGTTTTGGCAGCCTTGATATTGAGGACTTCGCTCAGTTCGTCGAGTTCCTTGCGGTCGTCGTTCAGCTCCAGTTTCAGATCATCTAATAAAATCATCTCTTACTCCTCCTGTTCCGGATCCGCGTCTGTCTGTGCCGGATCCTCTGCGATACTCTCATATTCCTCATTCGCCATGACATTCTGATCGTGTTCCTCGGCGGTCATCTGGTTTTTCCGGATGACGCGCACCAGAAAGACGACCACTGCACCGGCTGCGATCACGCCGGCGACGATGCCGACGATCTTCCACACGCCGATGCCGCCGCCACGCTGCTTGAAACCTTCCAGCTTGACGGGTGCGGCATTGCCGTCCGCGTCCGTTTCTTCCACATAGCCGAATGCGTAATCACCGATCGTCCTGCAATTTGCCGGAACGGTGATCTCGCGCAGCTGCGGACAATTGTAAAAGACATAATTTCCCACGCCCTTGAGGGTGGACGGGAGCGACACATAGTGCAGCGCCGTGCAGTCCGTGAAGGCGTTTTCATAGAGAATTTCCGTTCCCTCCGGCAGCAGTACGGACTTCAGGGCAGTACAGTTCTCGAAGGCGCCTGCGCCGATGTACTGGAGCGTCGAGGGGAAATTGACCTCCGTGAGGTGTTCTGCCGCAAAAAATGCCGCATCATGGACGATCGTCACACCCTCCGGAATGGTGAAGCTCTGCTGGGAATTGCCGGCAGGGTAGGCGATGAGCATGGTGTTATTCTCGCTGTAGACCACGCCGTCCTGCACGGTGTATTTGAGGTTTCCCTCCTCAGCAGAGAATGCCGAAAGCCCTGTGCAGCCCAGAAATGCGAGACTTCCGAGGTCTTCCATCTGCTTTGGTATGGTAAATTCCGTAAAGCTCGTGCAGCCGGCGAACGTGCCGCCGCTGAGTTTGGTCACGCCCTTGGGGATGTCGACATTTTGCAGATTGCCGCAGAAGCCGAACGCATAATTGCCGAATGTCGCGAGATTCGCCGGCAATGTGACTTCCTCCAGACTGTCGCACTGATAGAACGCCTCATCCCCGATGGCAGTCACCGTATCGGGGAGATTGACGGTATCCAGCGCAAGGCAGGTGTAGCACATTCCCTCCGGAATTTCGGTCAGTTTCTCCGGCAGGTGGAGTTCCTCCAGGCTGACGCATCCGCTGAACGTATTGCCGCCGAGGGTGGTCACGCTGTCGGGAATGTCGAGTTTCCGTAATTTTTCGCACCCCGAAAAGGCGTGTCTGCCGATGTATTGCAGACCTTCGCTGAGTGTCACGCTTTCGAGGTTGGTGCAGCCGTAGAACGCGCCGTCCGCGATGCCGACGATCTTGTAGCCGTCGGATTCCGCCGGAATGGTCGCGGACAGGGTGGACGTATCCACGCCGCAGATCTCCAGTCCGCCGTCGACATACCCATAGGTGAAAAGTCCTGTGGTATAGGTCTTTTGCGTACTTTCCTCCGCGAATGCGCCGATCGGCAGGAGGGTTCCCGCCAGGCACGCGCCGGCGGCGATCCCTGCGCATAATTGTTTGAATCGCATAGTTTCACCTTTAATTTTAATACGAATTTGATGTCGGCTCATGCCGACGCGGGTAAGGACTGCCGCTGATCGCTAACCCTTCTGCTCCTTTGCCCGTTTCTTGGCGGCACGGCGTTCGGCGAGTTTTTTCTGCTTTTCCTCCTCCGCGATGCGCTCGGCTTCCTCACGGGCGAGGCGCCTGGAACGGCGGACGCTCGTCACAGCGCCCACGACCAGCAGGATGACCAGCAGCGTCCCCACGATCACGAACAGCACCATATTCTGCGAAACACTGCCCTGATACGCGATGCCGTTCTCCCTGGCGTACTTGATCGACACGCTGGCTGCCGGCATATACATCTTGAAATTCGGGATGAGGACGGGTTCGCCCTCGCTGTTCACGCTGTAGCCGATGGCTTGCTCGCCGATCTCCTTGACCTTCGCCGGCATGGTCATCTCCGAAATGCCGACACAGCCGAAAAATGCCTTCTCACCGATGGTTTCGAGCTTCTCCGGAAATTCGATGCCGGTCAGCGCCGAACAGCCGAAGAAACAGTTATCGCCGATGGACTTGAGGTTCTCCGGCAGATGGATCTTCTTTAAACTCTCGCATCTGGCAAACGATGCGCCGATCAACTCCTCGATGTCGTCAGACAGCGTCACTTCCTGCAAGCTTTTGCAGTTCATGAAGCAGTCCGCGCCCATCGCATTGACGCTCGTGAGCGTGACAGTCTGGAGATTCCGGCAATCCGTGAACGCCCACGGCGAGATGCGTCCGCACTCCGCGCCGGTCGTGTAGGACTCCCCCTCCTTTGCCGCCGGATAGCGGATGAGGAGCGTGCCGTTCCTGGAATACAGGATGCCGTCAAAGTCTGCAAAATCGGCATTTTCATCGTCAACGTCAATGCTTTCCAGAGAAGTGCATCCCTCGAACACGAAATCCCCGATGTCCGTGACCTGTGCCGGAATTTCGACCGTTTCGAGCATGGCGCACCCCTGAAAGGCGTAGTCGCCGATGGTTTTCAGCGTGTCGGGAAGTGTGACGGTTTCGAGCGACTTGCACCCGTCGAAGCAGTTTTCCGCAAGTCCCGTGACTTCCTTGCCGTCCAGCGTTTCCGGAATGTCGGCATGGATCAGCTCCTTGTCGGTACAGCGGACGGAAACCGTCCCATCGCTTTGTTCGATCGCTTCAAAGCTGTCCGCCGCCCCTGCCGGCAGGAGTGCGGTCATCGCCAGGGCCAGCCCTCCTGCCGCAAGTGCCGCCGCGATTTTGTGATAGTTCATAGATCTTTCCTCGTGATTACGGCAATTCGTAGCGTTTCTGGATGCGTTTCTGCACGACGATGATGATGATCGTCACGATCACGACCAGTGCCACGACGCCGATGATGATATACAGGAACACCGTTCCCTGTGTCACGCCGCCGGTGCATTTGATGCTGTTGTTGACGCAGTAATCAAACGCCGCGGTATTATCCTCAGCATCGACCTCGAAATCCGGAAGCCGTTTCGGTTCGTCGCCATCGCCGGGGAAATACCAGCCGAGCGCATAATTTCCGATGGTCTCCGTCGTTTTCGTCAGGTGGATGCGCGTGAGGGACGGGCAGTTAAAAAAGGCGTAATTGCTGATGGTCTGCACGGTTTCGGGGATCTCGATGTCGGAGAGTTTCAGACAGTTATAGAAGCAGCTGTCGCCGATGGTGACGAGATGCGCCGGAAGCTTCACACGTTCGAGCGCGGAGCAATTGCCGAACACCGAGCCCTCCAGCTCCGTGACCGCGTCCGGGATCTCCATCGACTGGAGCGACGTGCAGAAATAAAACGCATCCTCGCCCAGTGTCGTAATGCCCGAAATATCCACGGTTTTCAGGTACGGGTTGCCGATGAAGGCGTAGTCGTAGATCTCTGTGCAGCCCTCCGGCACGGTGTAGGTGTCGCCCTCCATCGCGCTCGGATAGAGGATGAGCGTCTTGCCGTCCTTGTCGAACAGGACACCGTTTTCGTCCATATAGGAGGGATTATCCTCGGCGACGGTGACGGTTTTCAGATTGCCGCACCCCTCGAAGGCAAACGCTTCGAGATCGGTGACACTCGCCGGAATGTTGACCGTCTCCAGCATTGCGCATCCGTAAAACGCCTGAAATCCGATGTTTTCGACGCTTCTGGGAATGGTGATCTCCTGCAGCGCCGGGCAATTATAAAACGCATAGTCCTCAATGACCGTGACCGTGTCCGGAATGGTGACGTGCTGTAACTGCTCGCAGTCCTTGAACGCATCGACTTCGACCATCGTGATGGTCTTGCCGTCGATGACGGACGGGATCTCGACGTCGGTGACGGTCTTGTCCTCGCAGGAAACCGAATAGACATCGTTCTCGTACTCACGCACCAGCCACATCGAATCGGCATCCTCCGCCGCCGCCGGAAGCTTCGGCACCGCCGCAAACGCTCCGGCCAACAGCGTGCCAGCCAGTGCCAGACACGCCAGACGCTTACTTTGCATCGTGATTCTCCTTATGCTTGGGCTTTTTTGCGAATACCGCGATCAGAACGACCGCCAGTGCGATCAGGACACCGCCGCCGATGCCGAGGATCAGCTTCATGCGCGGATTTTCCGAAAGCCCTGCGCCGATCTCCTCTGCCGGAGAGGCTTCATTTGTCCCAGCCGCCGCGGTTTCTGCGATGGTCTCGCCCTGCACATCCGTCGCGGCATCGGTCACGTCCTCGTCGGTGGCTTCCTCATAGAGCTTGCCGCCGCCGAGTTCATACGGAATGCTCGCATCCTCCACGGCTACGAACGTGAAATTGTTCTTGTAGTCGTTCTCGTCGTCCGTCGTGGTGCAGTATTCCTGCGCGAGCGTGTTCGGCTCGCCGTAGATGGTGAAATTCGGATCCGCGCTGAATTCCGAGAGATTGGCGTTCGCATTGTAGCCGAATGCGCAGAAATCAATGGTTTCCAGCGAATTCGGGATGGTCACGCACGAAAGCCCCGTGCCGACGAACGCATACTGCCCGATAAGCGTCACGGTATCCGGGATGGTGATCTGCGTGAGCGCCTTGTCATTGGCGAATGCGGCGTGGTAAATTTTCTCGATGCCCTTGCCGAGATTGACCTCGTGCAGTCCCTCGCAGAACGCAAAGGCGTAGTCGTCGATCTGGTAGACCGTGCCGGCGATGCTGGCTTTCTCGATGTTGGAGTGCGCGAATGCCCAGCTGTCGATGTATTCCACGCCTTCGGGAATGTTGATCTCCTTCATGTGCTGTGCAAAACCGAATGCACCGGGCGCGATCTCCGTGATGCCTGCCGGAACGGTGTAGATCTCATCCGGCTTGGCGGCAGGGTAGGCAACGAGGAATTTGTTGTCATCCGCGATCAGGACACCCTCGTCCGTGGTCGTAAAATAGGGGTTTCCGTCCTCGACATAGAATTTCTCCAGCGAGGTGCAGCCCAGAAAGACGTCGTCACCGAGATCGGTGATGGTCGCCGGGATGGTGATGCTGGTGATGCCGCGGGCTTCCATGAAGCAGCCGGCTTTGAGGAAATTGACCGGATGCCCGTCAATGACGGACGGGATGACCACATCGCCCTCGAAGCTGTCAGCGGCCTTGAATCTGGCAAGCTTTGCGTTGCCCTCCGCATCGAGCTCGTATTCGTAATCCGCCGCCGGCTCTGCCGCAGGAGCTTCCTCCTCTGCGAATGCCGTCACCGGAGCCGCCAGCAGACACAAGGCTGATACAGCGGACAACAGGATCTTCGTTGTTTTCATTTGTATGATACCTTCTTTTTTGCCCTTGATTGGATTTTGCAGAAAGGGCGAAATTGTGGCTTTCTTTACACTTACAGTCGAGCCAACTTATGGGGTGTAAACGGATGGAAGCGATTCGTCGTCGCATAAAGGCGACGAGGAAAGTCTTTCGGTGAGGGGGAAGTAGGGGACGCTCTGCTCTGCATAAGCGATCTGCCGCGCTCGTTCCTCGCTGGCAGCCTGCTTATCTCTTTCAGAGCGTCCCCTCTTTTGAAAACAGTCCACCGGACTGTTTTCAAAATTCACCCCTTGCAGAGCGCCTTCGGTTAGGGGATTTCGCCCGTTGCGACGGGCGACAAGGGACTCCGTCCCCTTGACCCCTGCAAGCTTTTTTGAAAAAAAGCTTGAGCAAAAAACTTTAAGTTGCCTTCGGCATTAGGAGGGTAGCTTTGCGCCTTTTGCGTAGCAATTGGCGCATTGCGGACACAAGAAAACGGAACTGTCCTCTTTGCTATCTCGCCAGCGCGGGCTCCGCGCTTAGATGGCTTCCTTGATCCGTGCGATCGCGCCTTTCTCCAATCGGC